>CAKVVS010000302.1:0-2047 GCA_934834395.1 Parahaemophilus parainfluenzae
GAAAACAATCGTCGCCACTAAAATGGCTAATGCGACCCACAAGATTTGAGTATTGATTCGGTTGAAACTTGCAAAGCCAATATCTTGTGCGATCTGGAATTCATTTGGGTCAATCAACACTTCCATAAACGTTGTTAAGCTACCAAAGAAGGTGCCGAAAATAATCCCGACAAGCAACAAGAAGAAAATATTTTGGTTCTCTTTCTTAAATAGGAAGTGATAAAGCACTAATGAGAACGCCATCATTAATCCCGTACACAAGACAAACAATGCAATCGAATTCATGGAAAGCAATGTGCTTGAACCAAAAAGGAAAATAATCGTTGTTTGAATCAGCAAATACAGCGAATCTAAACCCAAAATACTCGGCGTGAGAATTCGGTTATTCACAACCGTTTGAAAAATCATCGTAGCGAGTGCAATTGCCGCACCTGTAATCACAATCGCAATTAAGGATAAGGCACGATTTTCCAAGGCATATTGCCAACGGTTTGGTAAGTTGTAGCCTAAATAAAGTGCAAGAGAAAAAATGGCTAACAACAACAATACAATCAGTTGAGAAGAAGATTTCTTAGCCATTTCTATACCGCTTTAATAATAAAAATAAGAAGATACCACTGCCAAATACGCCAACTACGGCATTAATGGAAATCTCATAAGGATAAATCACACTTCGACCTAAAATATCGCAGAATAAAACAAATACAGCGCCTAACAAGGCGGTATGAGATAGCACTTTCTTCAAGTTATCCCCTAAATAAAGCGTGACGATATTCGGAATAATTAACCCCAAGAAAGGGATCACGCCAACAGACACGATAATAATCGAAGACACCACCGCCACAATGAGCAAACCGAGATAAAGGACTTGGTTATAATTTAGACCTAGATTAACCGCAAAATCTTTTCCCATCCCAACAATAGAAAAACGATGCGCAAATAAATAAGCCACGATGAGTGTAGGAATACTGAAATACAACAATTCATAACGGCCTGACATCACAAGAGAAAAGTCCCCTTGTAGCCACCCAGATAAGTTTTGCAATAAATCTTCTTTGTAAGCGATAAAAGCAGTAATTGAACTGATGATATTACCAAACATAATCCCCACTAAAGGCACAAAAATCGTGTCCTTGAATTTCAAACGGGACAGAATCGTCATAAATAACAATGTGCCAAGGAAAGACACGATGACCGCAATAGTGGTTTTTAACAACATTGAAGCTGTTGGGAAAAACAGCATCGCCATTAAAATGCCTAATCTTGCACTATCCATTGTGCCCGCAGTGGTGGGTGAAACAAATCGGTTTCGACTGAGTTGCTGCATCACTAAACCACAAATACTCAAGGATGCACCCGCAATCAAAATTCTGATTAAGCGAGGCACGCGACTAATTAAAAAGATCTGCCATTGATTACCTTCAAAATTCAGTAATCCTTGCAAATTAACGGTACTTACCCCGAGAAAAAGTGAAACAAAGGAAAGCACGATCAACAGAAAAATCAGATAACGTCTCTTAATCATAAAAATGAGAATAATTCTAAAATGCAAAGAGAATAGCATATTGAGGAAAAAGAGAAAAGATGAAGTGCGGTCAGTTTTAAGTTAATTTTTTAGGCCTATAAAAAATGCGGTCAAATTTGACCGCAATTTACTTTCTAGAATCTTAACATTCTTTCCGCTTCTTTGGCGCGCACTAAGAATTGCTTACGTTCTGCAGTTGCCATACCGCTGCTGGTACCTGGTAATTTCACCGTAAGCGGGTTCACCGCTCGCTCATTGATATGAAACTCGTAGTGCAAGTGTGGACCGGTTGAAATACCCGTATTACCGGTTAATGCAATGCGCTCCCCTTTCTTCACTGTTTGGCCCGCACGCACTAAAGCACGACTTAAATGCATATACACCGTTTGATATTCACGACCATGGCGTATCACCACATAACGTCCTGCACCACCGGCTTGATAAGCCACTTTTTCCACCACACCTTCTGCTGGCGCAATAACTGGCGTACCTGGTGAAACAGCAAAGTCTACCCCTTTATGT
>CAKVVS010000303.1:0-1626 GCA_934834395.1 Parahaemophilus parainfluenzae
ATTCACCATAGGCGATATTTTTGAATATAACGTCCATCTGACTTTGCTTCCTTCTTCAAAAGAGGTTTTCGCATCAAAACTACTTGCTCCTTCGCAATGCGCAATTTGATAATTAGGGTAAAACTCTCCAGGGAAAGGTTTTGCATTACAGAAATTAAATACCCTATCATGTGAGAATACATCTTGGCGAATATAGCCCCACAAGTCTTCAGCAAGGAAATCCTGATCAGCAAAATGACGAGAGTCATAACCCTTATCAACAAAACGTTGAATTCTTGCTTCCATATCTGGCACCGCGCCAGCTTTAGCCCCCCACATCCCCGCTAAAATAAGTGCGGTATGAGAGCCTGAATCACGCATTGTATGGAATGAATGGCCACTTTCAATCCATTCTGCTACAGCTTCAGCTTCGCGGTGAGAAACTACTGAGTCAGCATCACGGAAGATCACATACTCCGCTTCGGGATCATTAATTGCAAGAAAACGCCACATTGCACCAGGCCATTTATTCACAGGTGAAGTGACATAAACTACTTCCGCACCATTATTTTTTAATCGTTGAATCGCTTCAGGAGAAACTGAATCATCTACATAAAAACGGCATACCCAACCTGGGAATAACATCGGAGAAACTTGCGTATTTAATACAGCCGGCTCAATATATTTGGAGTTATTACCAAATAAAGAAAATGCGATAATTCGCTTACCATTTTTAGGCGCAGACGCAGGAACCATTTCCTGTGTTGGAACGGGAATAGCTTTATCTTTCAACTCAAGGGCTAAACTACCATAAAAACCTGAGCGCTCCCAATCATCTAGTGCACCATAAGCATGTGCCAATAAATCTAAAGCCGGAATATATTGCGCATCTATTTTTAATGTTTTTAATTCTGCCTCAATTGCCTCTTCCCATTTTAATTGTTGCAAATAAACATAAGCAATTTTATGAGAGTATTCGGGATTATTAGGATCAAGTAAGCAAAGCGTTTCAGCCAGCTTGACTGCTTCATCATATTCTTTATTTTCAAGTGAGGAAACGTAAGATCGCTCTAGCGCTTTTTGTGCGTCCATATTATTCATAATCAAAATAAATTGGTCATAATTATTACGCCGGAACTATAAAAGCACCGGCGTAACAAAATTTTATATTTAGGTTTTATTATTTTCTTGCTAATGGTGGCACAAAAGTTAAACCTAAATCCCAAGGTTGTTCAATCCAAGTATTTTGTGGAATATCAATCACGTAATCATCCACTAACTCAGCACCTGCTGGTTTTGCGAATACTGTGACAAATTTTGCTTTTGGATACATTTCACGAATTGCACGAGCAGTGTTGCCGGTATCCACTAAATCGTCTACCACGATCATTCCCTCACCATCACCACTTGCACGGTGTAATACTTTTAATGCACCTTGTTCATCGTGATCATAACTGGCAATACACACGGTTTCCACGAAACGAATATTTAATTCGCGAGCAAGTACCGCTGCTGGGAATAAACCACCACGGCTTACTGCGATGATACCTTTCCACTGAGTGGCAGGAAGTAAACGTTCCGCTAATTTGCGGGCATGCATTTGGAACATATCCCAAGTCACAACATATTTTTCGCTCATAACAAATA
>CAKVVS010000303.1:1636-2035 GCA_934834395.1 Parahaemophilus parainfluenzae
AAAATTGCGGAATTTTAACCTGAAATGGCGTTTTATGCTATGATTTCCGCAAAAATTTTAATGAAAAAAGGAGTTCATTATGTCAGAAATTACCACATTACAACCGCAATTACTTTGGAAATGGTTTGATCAAATTTGTGCGATTCCACATCCTTCTCATCACGAAGATGCGCTCGCTATCTTTATTGTTAACTGGGCGAAAGAAAAACAATTTTTTGCTGAGCGTGATGAAGCCGGTAATGTATTAATCCGTAAACCTGCCACAGCAGGTATGGAAAACAGCCAACCTGTTGTGTTACAAGCACATTTAGATATGGTTCCACAAGCGAATGAAGGCAATCCACACAACTTCGCTCAAGACCCAATTCGCCCTTATATTGATGGCGATTGGGTAAAAGC
>CAKVVS010000304.1:0-2031 GCA_934834395.1 Parahaemophilus parainfluenzae
ATCCATATCCGAAAGCATCTTCATGCAGAATTAAGCCAAACCATGAATAAGTTTTTCACCCACCCCATGCGGCCGTTTTTCGTCGGTGCGGCGGTGCTTGCTATACTCGGCGCGTTGGTGTTTTTCATCAGCTCCGGTGCCGTCATTTTGAAATGAAACCAAATCAAAGCTGATTGAACCGTCGTCCACTTGGGTACGACCATCACGTCCGCCAGTTGCTGTTGCTGATGTTTTGTAGAAAATTTTCATAATGTTTTCCTCATTTAATGTTAGTTAATATGTTTTGGCGTACTGCCGTTGAAAGTGAGTTTATTATATTGAACGGCAATATGAAGTGTTATATGATTTATCCAAATTACTTGCCTATTCCTACAAAATTATGTTCTCAACTGAAATGATAGAACGATTATTAAAGGTTATTCCACATAACGAACTCTATTCATCATCGATTAAAGGCTTATTTCTTCGCCATTCAGATCAACCATTTTGTTACGAAGGTATTATTCAAGAGCCGAGCATTTGCATCGTGTTAAGCGGAGAACATGAAGTGCAGCTAGGCGAACAATGCTACCGATTTGATAATCAACATTTTATGTTTTGCCCAGTAAACATACCGATGCGTGGCGAGATTAAATATGCAGAGCCGTAAAAGCCGTTTTTAGTGATGTCGATGAAAATTGATATTGAAAGCGTTAGCAAGATTTTATTAGCAAATCCAAACCTTGCAGATGATGTCCAACAGGGCGACGAGGGTTTTGCACAATGGCATTTGGATGAATCTCTCAAAAATGCTGTTGAACGCTTATTACTCTTGCACGAAAATCCAAAAGATATTGAGTTTCTTGTACCCCTTATCCAACAAGAAATATATTATCGACTCCTTACAGGCGAACAAGGTGGCAAATTTAAAGCCATGGTAAGCAATGGATCAAATACCAAAAAAATCGCCCAAGCCACCTACTATCTGCAACAACATTTTAGTGAAACCATCACCGTGGAAACCTTGGCAAATCTATGTGGTATGTCGCTATCTGGCTTTCATAGTCATTTTAAGAAGATAACGAGCCTTTCACCGCTGCAATACCAAAAATCCTTACGTCTAATGGAAGCCAGACGACTGATCGCACAAGAAGGACGAGGTATTACCGAAGCCGCTTACCAAGTCGGCTACGAATCACCTAGTCAATTCAGTCGTGAATACAAACGGTATTTCGGGCATGCGCCGAAAGGGGATATTCAATAGTTGTAGATTAAAGATAGATTTAAAAACACCTAAAAATCTGACCGCACTTATTTGATTTCCTTAATCACCTTCGCGGGTACGCCGCCGACCACAACCATGGGCGGTATGTCTTTATTCACTAGCGCACCAGCGGCAATTACGGCACCATCACCAATAGTTACGCCTGCCAAAATGGTCGCGTTTGAGCCGATCCAGACATTTTTGCCAATTCGCACAGGCGCGGGGTAAGTTATGGGGCGTGTGTCCAAACTCAAACCGTGGTTGAGCGTGGCGATATTGACGTTCATGCCTATCATTGTGCCATCGTCGATAAAAATACCACCACGATCTTGAAAAGAACAACCTGTATTGAAAAACACGTTTTTGCCGATATGAATGTTTTTGCCAAAATCTGTGTGAAATGGTGGAAAGCAAATAAAACTGTCGTCCACTGGTAAATCAGTTAATTCACGAAAAAGTGCCACAATTTCCGCTTGGGTGTGAAATTCGCTATTGAGCTTTTGGGTGATTTTTTGTGCCTCAAAGGAGCATTCCAGCAGAGGATTAATCTACTCGGGAATACGCGCATCAAAGGCGTTGCCTTGGCGGCAAAATTTAATAAAGGCTTGTTTGTCTATTATTCCTCCCGTTCAAATTTAATTTGGTTGGATTTCACAAGAGCGGTTAAATCACCTTCAAATTTACCCATATAAATTAAGCTTAGCCCTTGTGCATCGTTGTCTAAAAACATGGCAATATTGCCCCTCGGCGCATAATAGGTGATGCCGCCTATGTGCCCTGTATATGCC
>CAKVVS010000305.1:0-2013 GCA_934834395.1 Parahaemophilus parainfluenzae
AATATAACCAACAGGGATACCTACGCCCCAATAGGCAAGTAACGTGATATAAAGGATAATTTTAGTGTCTTTATAACCACGTAAAATACCGCTTACTACTACTTGTACCGAATCTGAAAATTGATAAATCGCTGCCATCGCTAATAAGCTGCCTGAAAGGACAATAACAGTAGCATTATCGCCTACAATTAATGTGGCAATCTCTGCACTAAATACCCAAATCACCAACGCCAATACACTTGCCACAATCAAGCCAAGAATAATAGCCGCGTGAGCTATAATTTTGGCTTTTTGTGGTGCATGATTACCCAGTTCTTGCGCCACTAAAATGGTAGCAGCCATTGCAATAGACATTGGGAACATAAAGGCTACGGCACTGGTGTTTAAGGCAATTTGGTGGCTAGCGACCACATCCGCACCTAATGGTGAAAGTAATAAACTACTTAACGCAAACAGTGACACTTCACTGCACAGCGCAATGGCAATAGGTAAACCAAGTGCGGTCAATTTTTTCAGTGTTTTGATATCAGGCTTTTCAATAATCTTTTCAAAGACTTTCAAACTACGTTCATTATAGTTTTTGGCAGAATAGGTAATCATCAAAATTGCCATCGCCCAGTTAACAATAGCCGTTGCCACACCACAACCGACACCACCTAATGCAGGCGCACCAAATTTGCCGTAAATAAACATATAATTCAGCGGAATGTTTAGCATTAACCCCATGAAGGTAATCACCATGGCGGGTTTTGTTTTAGCAATGCCATCATTCAAACAGCGGAAATTAATCAGCAATAAATAGGCAGGTAAGCCCCACACCATCGCACGCAAATAATTCATCGTCACATCTGCCATGTGGGCATCCATATTCATAAACTGTAATATGAAATCATTATGATAGATGATGAGCGCAAGGGGAATCATCACTAAAAATGAAATCCAAAGACCTTGTCTCACTTGGTGAGCAATGCGATGGCGCTGCCCTGAACCATTTAAATAGGAAATTGTTGGTGGCAAGGCGAGTAATAACCCCTGCCCGAAAAGTACCAAAGGTAGCCAAATGGAGGCACCAATACCGACACCGCCTACATCAGCCGAGCTAACACGCCCCGCCATAATCACATCCACGGTGCCCATGCCAGTTTGAGCTAACTGAGCAAGACCGATAGGTGTCGCAATTCGGATAAGTTTTTTAATATCAATACGGTATTGAGAAAAAAGACGAGAATTCATAAATTTTGCTATAATATTGGAAAAATTTTTAATGAAGGAATAATAATGTTTACAGGTATTGTACAGGGCATCGCCCAAATTTATGCAATTAAAGACAGCGATAATTTTAGAACACAGATCGTAAAATTACCAGCTGAAATGCGAAAAGGCTTAGAAATCGGTGCATCCGTGGCGAATAATGGCGTGTGCTTAACAGTGACTGAAATTCACGACGATCTTGTAAGCTTTGACTTAATGCAGGAAACTTTACGCATCACCAATCTCGGCGGCTTAAAAGTCGGGGATTTTGTGAATATCGAACGCGCGATGCAAATGGGCGCAGAGATTGGTGGGCATATTTTATCGGGTCACGTTTATTGCACCGCAAGCGTTTCACAAATTATCGAAAGCGAAAACAATCGTCAGGTTTGGTTTAAATTACCCAATAAAGATGTGATGAAATACATTCTCACCAAAGGATTTATTGCGATTGACGGCATCAGCCTTACTATCGGTGAAGTAAAAGACGATGAATTCTGCGTGAATTTAATCCCTGAAACCTTACATAGAACTCTAATCGGTAAACGCCAAATTGGTGATTTAGTAAATATTGAAATTGATCCACAAACTCAAGCGATTGTGGATACAGTGGAACGGTATTTAGCCGCTAAAGCTTAGTTGGAATGAAAAAAGTGCGGTAGAAAACGATGTTGTTTTTTACCGCACTTTTTATTGTATGATATTAGTTAGCTTTGGACTTCTTTGCTTTTTTCCATTTCCAGAATAAGAAAACCGCTAATG
>CAKVVS010000306.1:0-1622 GCA_934834395.1 Parahaemophilus parainfluenzae
GGTGTGCCTTTAGTGCCAATGGCGGCCGTTGCTTCTGATCGCAATGTGATTCCTTCTGGAACCGTATTATTGGTTGAAGTGCCGGATATTGATAATAATGGTAACTGGATGGGCACACACAAATTACACTTAATGGTGGCTCTTGATGTGGGCGGCGCGGTAAATGGTCACCACTTTGACTTATACCGTGGTATTGGCGATCAAGCAGGTCATATCGCTGGTTTATCAAAACACTATGGACGTGTTTGGGTACTACAATAATGGCTCGTGTCGATAACTACGAACAACGTTTTGGCGGCATTGGACGCCTTTATACACCAGAAGGCTTGGCGCGTTTGCGTCAGGCTCATGTGTGCGTCATTGGTATTGGTGGCGTAGGTTCGTGGGTGGTGGAAGCATTGGCTCGGAGTGGTGTAGGGCAGATCACCATGATTGATATGGATGATATTTGTGTCACTAATATTAATCGTCAACTTCCTGCATTAAGTGGCAATATCGGTAAGCTTAAAACGGAAGTGATGGCCGAGCGCGTTAAGCTGATTAATCCAGAATGTGTGGTAAATGTCATTGATGATTTCATCTCACCGGATAATCAAGCCGAATACTTAAATCGTGGCTATGATTATGTGATTGATGCCATTGATAATGTGAAAACCAAAGCCGCGATGATTGCCTATTGCAAACGTAATAAAATCAAGATTATTACCATTGGTGGTGCAGGTGGTCAGACTGATCCTTCGAAAATTCAAATTACTGATTTAAGCAAAACGATTCAAGATCCATTATTGGCAAAAGTGCGGTCAGTTTTACGTAAGGATTTCAATTTTACTCAAAATCCACAACGTAAGTTTGCAGTTGATGCGGTGTTTTCTAGCCAGCCTCTGATTTTCCCTAAAATGGGTGAGGGCTGTGAAGTATCAGCCACCATGAATTGTGCAAATGGCTTTGGTGCAGCAACCATGATAACCGCAACTTTTGGATTTTTTGCCGTTTCTAGGGTAATAGACAAGTTATTAAAATAAAGAAATGAAGCAACGTGAAAACGTTGCTTTTTCTTTATGAATAAAAGTATTTAATAAGATGAAGAAATATCACTTCATTTTTTTAATTTGACATGTTGCAATTTTATCAAAAAGGCGTAGTCTATGCTGGCTTTGAGAATAATTCCCAATAAAAGTAAGGAAACAAAAATGAAACAAGTATTAAAAATGAGTGCAATTTCAACCGCACTTTTAACGCTTCCAATGATGGCAAATGCAGATGTATTAGCATCCGTGAAACCTCTCGGTTTTATTACATCGTCTATTGCTAATGGTGTAACAGATACGCAAATTTTAGTGCCAGCAGGTGCTTCTCCGCATGATTACAGCTTAAAGCTTTCAGATGTGCAAAAAGTGAAATCGGCGGATTTAGTAGTTTGGGTTGGTGAAGATATTGATGCTTTCTTAGCAAAACCAATTAGCCAAATTGACAGAAAAAAAGTCATTAATATTTCTGAGATTCCAGAAATTAAACCGCTTTTAAGCAAGGTCCATCATGAACATTATCATGAAGGCGATGAACACGAGCACGGTCATGATCATAAACATGGACACGATCATAAGCACGAACATGGTCATGAC
>CAKVVS010000306.1:1632-1985 GCA_934834395.1 Parahaemophilus parainfluenzae
AAAATGGGTTAAGCGTGAACTGGCACTTATGGTATTCACCAGCCATCAGCCAAATTGTGGCACAAACAGTGGCGGATAAATTAACGGAACAACATCCGGATAAAAAAGAGCTTATTGCGAAAAACTTAGCCGATTTTAACCGCACTTTGACTGAGCAAAGCGATAAAATCAAAGCACAATTAGCCCCACTCAAAGATAAAGGCTTCTTTGTGTTCCATGATGCTTATAGCTATTTCAATGATGCTTATGGTTTAAATCAAACCGGTTATTTCACCATTAATCCATTAGTGGCACCAGGTGCAAAAACCATTGCTCACATTAAAGAAGAAATTGAAGAACATCGCGTAAATTGT
>CAKVVS010000307.1:0-1560 GCA_934834395.1 Parahaemophilus parainfluenzae
GACCGATATTAATCCTTCTCTTGCACAAAAACTTGCAGACCAATACGGCAGCCAAGCCTTTTTTAGTGTAGAAGAAATGTTGGCTGAAACTAAACCGGATTTAGTCGTTATCGCCACACCAAACTATGCCCATTATTCTCCAGCTATTTTGGCGTTAAATGCTGGCTGTCATGTCTTTATTGAAACGCCTTTTACCTTAAGCGCTTCTCAAGGCCAACATTTACGTCGCCTTGCAGAAGAAAAAGGTAAAGTCATTTTTGTGGGCCATTTAGAACGTACGTTACCTGGCATGTTGAAAGTCAAAGCGGCTTTAGAACAAGGAAAATTAGGCCGCATTACCGTAGCTCGTGCTATGCGTCAGCGTTGGATTGAAAATCTACCAAACAAAGAATGGTGGAAATTAGATGCCAATCTTACGGGCGGCGAGCTTTTCCACCTCATTCATGAACTGGATTTACTCTGTTGGTTATTAGGCGATATTGAGGCTGTTTTTGCTCAAGCGGCTAATCAAGCACATCACGATACGCCAGACAGCCGTGATGTGTTGCAGTTGCTATTACGTTTTAAAAATGGCGTATTAGGTTCGCTCGAAATGGGGACCGCTTATCGATTACACCAATGGGGCATTCAAATTCATGGTGAAAATGGTGTGATTGAAGTCAATTTCTTTACCTCAAGTGTCACATTTAATTATCTAGATGGAAAAATAGAACACGTTGATTTATTTGATGAATTTGAGGCTGATTTATCTTTACGCGAAAGTGCCAAAGGCACTCAGCAATATAATGTCACCCACGCACCTTGCCAACTTTGGTTAAGCCGAGCGGCTGAAATCGAAGTACAAAGCGTGGTGGAGCACTTAACGCAAGGAAAAACCAGCCCATTAAGTCTATGTTTAACTGAAGCCATCGAAGTTGCAGAAGCAGCGAAGCAATCCATGGTAACGGAAAAACAAATCTCAGTGAAAAAATAAGGAGTTTATTATGATGCGATATGGTGTTGTTGGCGTTGGCTATTTTGGTGCAGATTTAGCCCGTTTCATGAATGAATTTGATGATGCACAAATTACCGTAGTATATGACCCTGAAAATGGTGAAACCATTGCTCAGGAATTACAATGCGTAGCGGCAAAATCTCTTGAAGAATTAGTCACTTCCCCTGATGTGGATTGTGTGATTGTCGCCACCCCTAACTACTTACACAAAGAACCGGTCATCCTTGCAGCGAAAAACAAAAAACACGTTTTCTGTGAAAAACCTATTGCCTTAAGTTATCAAGACTGTGATGACATGGTACGCGCTTGTGAAGAAAATGGTGTCACTTTTATGGCTGGTCATGTGATGAACTTCTTTAACGGTGTTCATCATGCCAAAGAATTAATCAATCAAGGTGTGATTGGTAAAGTGCTTTATTGCCACACCGCTCGTAATGGCTGGGAAGAACAACAACCGACTATTTCATGGAAAAAAATCCGTGAAAAATCTGGCGGTCACTTATACCACCATATTCACGAATTAGACTGCGTACAATTCATTATGGGTGGTATGCCAAAAACCGTTA
>CAKVVS010000307.1:1570-1967 GCA_934834395.1 Parahaemophilus parainfluenzae
TGAAGACGATATGATTTTTGTCACCATGGAATATGATGATAATCGCTTCGCAGTTCTAGAATGGGGTTCGGCGTTCCGTTGGGGTGAACATTATGTATTAATTCAAGGGGAAAAAGGCGCGATCAAACTTGATATGTACAATACCAAAGGTACCCTTCGTGTGGATGGAAAAGACACCTATTTCCTCATTCACGAAACCCAAGAAGAAGATGATGACCGTACCCGTATTTACAACAGCACAGAAATGGACGGTGCGATTCAATACGGTAAACCAGGTAAGCGTACACCACTCTGGTTGAGTTCTATCATGAAAAAAGAAATGCGTTATTTAAACGATATTCTTCATGGAATGGAACCAACTGAGGAATTTGTAAAATTACTCACCGGTGAAGCTGCC
>CAKVVS010000308.1:0-1950 GCA_934834395.1 Parahaemophilus parainfluenzae
CTTTAACCGTCACGGCGCTAGCGAATGCGGATACCATTAATAATGCGGAAGCTAAAGTAGTTTTGAATAATTTTTTCATGTTGTGTCCTCAATAATAAAAAGCATTTGGATTATACACTCAAACAATGTTATTGAGAATAGTTATATTTTAGCTATTTGGTCGGATCTCTCTATTTTGCCCGCATTCTGGCAAGTAAACTGACGGCAATAATAATGACTAATGAACCAATCCAGAAATTTAGGCTTGGTACGTTATCCCAGAAGAACCAGTCACAGATGCTGGAGAAAATCACGCCAGTAAAAGCAAAAGGCGTGATGACATTGGCAGGGGCGTATTTAAAGGCGCGAGTGAGTAATAATTGGAAAATAAGACCAAATCCGCCCACTAAAAGCAGTAATGTGAATCCATGTAGTGTTGGTATTTCCCATTGAGTAATAAAAAAGAGTGGCAATAAAATCGAGCCTAATAAGTGGAAGTAAAACACGATATTTTTAGGTGAGTTGTGTTTATTGAGCTCTTGTAAGCTGATAAATGCCATGGCCGCCAATACTGCAGCACCTAACGCATAGCCTACATGGATAGGGTTGATATTCATTGAACCGTTGGTCAGCATAATGATGGATACACCGATAAACCCCATAAAACTGCAAGCTAATACTTTTAATGGCGTTCTGACTTTAAAGAAAAACAGCAATAAAGGCACAAAAAGTGCGGACGTATTCATCAATAAAATCGCAATAGAAATCGGCAAATATTTAATGGCGTAGAAGGTTAGCAACATACTGGCAATGCCGGCGAGATTACGCAAAATGAGAAACTTCCATTGCGACATATCGACTTTGAAATCTCCATCTTTAATTAAAAAGGGCAAGAGAAAAACAAAACCAATAAAGAAGCGGGAAAATAAAATTTCACTGGACGGTAATTCATCAGAGGCGTATTTTACAAATACACCCATTAAGGCAATGCTGATGTAAGCTAACACCATACAAACAACAGCTTTTTGATAATTGTTGCGGAGATGTATGTTTGGCATAAAGGTTCCTTGCACAATGTGCGGTAAAAAATTGCCTTATTTTGTAAGAAAATAGGCTTGTCTTCGTCTAATGAAATGTAAGTTGAAGATTATTTCTATAATAAGGAAAGAAAATGAAATATACAAAAACATTTCTCATATTGACCGCACTTTTTGGCGGTTTGCAAAGTAGTTTAACGTATGCTGATAATACAACCTCATCAAAGGAGCAAAAAATGACGATGGAAAGCAAACAAGAACAACGTATTATTTATCTTGCTGGTGGTTGTTTTTGGGGACTAGAAGCTTATATGGAACGCATTCAGGGCGTGACCGATGCGGTTTCGGGCTATGCTAATGGAAAAGGTGATACCACGAACTATCAATTATTGCATGCGACAGATCATGCTGAAACCGTGAAAGTCACTTACGATCCAAACAAAATTTCGCTAGATAAATTACTGCAATATTATTTCCGCGTTATCGAACCAACCAGTATTAATAAGCAAGGCAATGATCGTGGCAGACAATATCGAACTGGCATTTATTATCAAAATGAACAAGATAAAGCGGTTATTGAAGCGGCATTGAAAGCCTTACAAAGTAAATATCAAGCGCCGATTCAAATTGAAGTAGAACCATTGAAAAATTATGTAGAGGCGGAAGAGTATCATCAGGATTATCTCAAGAAAAATCCGAATGGTTATTGCCATATCGACATCAAAAAAGCGGATGAGCCATTAATTGATGATAAAAAATACCCAAAACCAAGTGATGCAGAATTAAAGCAAAAATTGACCGCTCTTCAATATGATGTGACGCAAGGTAAACATACTGAACGCTCTTTTAGTAACGAATATTGGGATAATTTCGCGCCGGGTATTTATGTGGATATCACCACGGGAGAACCGTTATTTTCTTCCAAAGATAAATT
>CAKVVS010000309.1:0-1950 GCA_934834395.1 Parahaemophilus parainfluenzae
GTTGTGACTTCATCATGGGTGAATAGTGCAGGTTTATCACCAATAGGCGCGTTGAAGTTACACGTTAAATAAGCAACTGGTTTTTGAATTGAACCGTCAGCATTACGTTTTCTACCGATACAATCATCCATCCATGCGCCGCCACGTTTATTTTCACGTGCATAAAGATCGAGATAGAAACTGCCACGTACTTCATCGGTTTCATCAATTAAATCAAAGAAACGCACATCTTTATGCCAAGTATCTACGCCAAAACGTTCAACTGCACGAATATTAAAAATGCGTTTAATTAATTCAAATAAGCCCGAAATAACGCGATCTTCAGGGAAATAAGGACGAAGTTCTTCATCATTGATCGCATATAAATGTTGTTTTTGTTTTTCAGAGTAGAAACTGATATCCCAAGGGGCAAGTTCCGTTACGCCAAATTCTTTTTCACAATAAGCTTTAAGTTCTGCTAATTCTTTCTCACCTTGCGCTTTTGAACGATCTGCAAGGTTATTTAAGAAATCTAACACTTGTTGTGGATTTTCTGCCATTTTGGTCGCAAGTGAGCGTTCAGTATAGGTATTGAAACCTAGCAATTTCGCTAGTTCCACGCGTAACGTCATGATTTCTTCAATGATCGCCGTGTTATCCCATTTGCCTGCATTCGGACCTTGATCAGAAGCGCGAGTCGCATAAGCACGATACATTTCTTCGCGTAATGCCGCATTTTCACAATAGGTCATGATAGGCAAATAACTTGGGATTTCTAGCGTAAAGCGATAGCCTTTTAAGCCTTTGCTTTCAGCAGATTGTTTTGCTGCAAGTAATGCAGATTCAGGAAGACCTGCTAATTCACTTTCATCTTCAATGACTTTTTCCCAACCCATGGTGGCATCGAGTACATTATTGCTAAATTGTGCGCTTAATTCTGATAAGCGAGCAACAATCTCACCATAACGTTTTTGTTTTTCTTCAGATAAACCGATACCTGAAAGCTCAAAATCACGTAGTGCATTTTCAATGGCTTTCTTTTGCGCCACTGAATAAGTGGCAAATTCAGGACTATTTTTTAAGGCTAAATAAGCATTGTATAAGCCTTTGTGTTGGCCTACCCAAGTGCTGTATTCAGAGAGTAGTGGTAAGCAGGCTTGATACGCATCACGTAATTTAGGACTGTTTTTAACTGAATTTAAATGGGAGATGGGTGACCAAGCACGGCTTAGGTGTTCGCCTGCTTCAGAAAGCGGTTCAATAAAATTTTCCCAAGTAAAGTGCGGTTGTTTTAAAACTTGTTCAATGACTTGACGATTTTCTTCGATAAGTTCTTGGATTGCCGGTTGAATATGTTCTGGTTTGATTTGAGAAAACGGAGGTAAGCCTTCAATATGAAGTAATGGATTAGACATAAATATTCCTTTTGCTAACTGTTTCTTTAGTAAATTGCGACAAATTCTATAATATCAAGGTTGAAAAATCTAAAAAATCAGTAATAATTGCGTATCACTTTTATTTAGGAATGATGATGAACGACGCGTTATTGTTTTCTGGCTTAATCACGTTTTCGGTTATAGTCGGTTTTGTTGCACTTAAATTCTTCCCCAAAAATCCTTTAATTAAAGCTATTTATATTGTACTTGGTTGTATTTCTTTGGTTTTAGGCGTGATTGGTATTTTTCTACCCATTCTTCCGACAACACCTTTTTTGTTGCTAACACTTTATTCTTTTGCGCAAGGTTCATCTCGCTTAGAACGTTGGTTTTTAGAGACAAAGCTTTATCAAAAGTATCTGAAGTCTTTTAATGAACGTCGTGCATTAACAAAAAAAGCAAAAATTTCTATTCTGACCTTTTCAACTACAATGCTTTTAATTGGCTTTTACTTTACCCCAAGTGTAGTGGGGCGAACGATCATTGCCATTTTAATTGCGGTAAAATATTGGTTCTTTTTCTTTTGGATTAAAAC
>CAKVVS010000310.1:0-1942 GCA_934834395.1 Parahaemophilus parainfluenzae
GTTGCATTGTCTTCCCCTTAACTTAAATTAATAACCTTGGTGATAAATCGACTCAAGTAATTTCACACCTAATAAGGCAATATTGAAACGTTGCTCATCAGCTACCGTCCAAAATTCGATACCATTTTCAACCGCACTTTGTTGGCTGATATGCAATTTTACGCTGTCTTCACCATTTTCGTTTTCACCGTTAATCACAGGTGTAATAAGGCTATCGTGTAATTCAATCAATTCGCTTTGTTGTGGCTGGTAATCAAATTCATAATCTGAAAGTGCGGTCACTTTTTGTGCCATGCCGTAGAAGACTGGCACTTGAATTTGATGGAAAATCACATTGTCTAACTGTGGGAAGATTTTTTGTAATTGCAGATTTAAATTAGCCGCTTGTTGTGGAAACACATCAAAGGCAAAACGGGTTTCACCTTCTTCTAATGGCATACCATTCAGTAAACGAGCAGTTTGACCCGCAAGTTTATTTACGGTTTCACCATCTGTATAAGAAGCGGGTAAAAGTGACGTTGCAAAGACTTGAGTTAAATTCGTTTGTTGAATGATTGGTAGTAGAGATAAGGCTAATTGACTCACTTGCGGATCGGGTAAACTCACAATGTTACGTTGTCTTAATTCAGTTAGATTTTCTTCATTAATTGTAGGGACCACAACAGGAACATCAGACAATGCTGAGCAAATTCCTTTTAAATCAATCACGACACAGCCACTTTCTGCGGCTTGTGCTAATAAAGGAGCTTGGTCAATTTGGCCTGCGAAGAAAAGATAATTAACGCTATCCCACTCAATCTCATCAGTGGCTAATTGAGCAACGGCTTTATTGCGAAAACGCACCGCTTGCTCTTCTTCAAAAGGATAAATTTCTACAATAGAAACCTTGCCTACATCTAGCTCACTTTGTTCAAGTGCTTCGGCAATTTTTTCACATAGATCAAATTCTGCTGCAATAGCAATATTTAGGCTTGCGTCCATTTTTCTCTCCGCTGTAAAATGTTCTGAACCGATTCATTCTACAGAAAAAAGATGCATAAATACATAAGGAAATCAGATGACACCGGCAATTGATTTATTGAAGAAAAATAAAATTCCTTTTACTCTCCATACTTATGATCATGACCCAAACTATACGCATTTTGGCGATGAAGCAGCTGAAAAACTTGGGCTTGATCCACACCAATCCTTTAAAACACTTTTAGTCGCTGAAAATGGTGATCAGAAAAAATTGGCTTGTTTTGTGCTTTCCACGGCAAATATGTTGAGTTTGAAGAAGGCGGCAAAATCAATTGGTGTGAAAAAGGTTGAAATGGCCGATAAAGATGCGGCACAAAAAAGCACAGGATATTTAGTCGGTGGCATTAGTCCATTAGGTCAAAAGAAACGGGTAAAAACAGTGATAAATTCGACCGCACTTGAGTTTGATACAATTTTTGTTTCAGGCGGGAAACGTGGATTAAGCGTCGAATTAGCGCCTCAAGATTTAGCTAAATTACTGAACGCCGAATTTGTCGATATTATTGACGAAGAATAGAAAAAGAAAAGCCCGAATGAATCGGGCTATTATTTTTATATGATGTTGTGTTTATTTGAATTAGAAACTTGATGTATCTTGGAATAAGCCAACTTTTAAATCGGTTGCAGTATAGATAACTCGACCATCTACTTCCACTTCACCATCAGCCATTCCCATTACTAATTTGCGATTAATTACGCGTTTCATATTGATACGGTAAACCACTTTTTTCGCAGTTGGTAAGATTTGTCCAGTAAATTTCACTTCACCTACGCCTAATGCACGACCTTTACCTTTACCGCCAACCCAGCCAAGGAAGAAACCGACTAATTGCCACATCGCATCTAAGCCTAAGCAGCCTGGCATGACTGGGTCACCGATAAAGTGGCAACCGAAAAACGGTAAATCTGGATGAATATCTAA
>CAKVVS010000311.1:0-1942 GCA_934834395.1 Parahaemophilus parainfluenzae
CACTTGTTGATAAAGTGCGGTCATTTTTTTAGACGTTTTGAGTACGATAGCGGAAATTGAAGAAGACAAAGATGCCGATTGCAATAATCGCTAATGCTGCACCACTAAAGCCAATATATTCAAGACCAACATGGCGAGCGATTTGGTTACCAAACAGTGCACCTGCACCAATTCCTGCATTGAAAATACCGGAATAAATGGCACTTGCTACGTCCGTTGCATCAGGAGCAAGTTGTAGTACGCGCATTTGTAATGCCAGTCCGATACAAGAGATACCAATACCCCAAATAAAAGCAAGGGTAAACATCGTGGCGGTATAACTCGCAGAGGCAAGCATAAATGTTAAAGATATAGCCAGTAAAATCATAGCCCCACTGATAAATTGAGTTGGACCGAAACGGTATAAGCGGTTAAAGATCACACTCGCGGTGATGCCAGAAAGCCCAAAAACTAACAAAATTATCGTTGCAAGATTTGGATCGAGTTCGCCGATTTGAACCATAAAGGGTTCAATGTAGGTATAAGCGGTAAAGTGTGCTGAAACAATGATTACCGTTGTAGCATAAAGTCCAATCAGTAATGGACGTTTTGCTAAAATCGGCAGACTAGATAACGAGCCTGCATTTTTACTTGGTAGATTTGGTAATAAACGCATAATAAATACCATCACAACCAAAGCTAATGCGGCAATGATTGCGAAAGTAATACGCCAACCAACTAATTGACCGACTAAACGGCCTAATGGTAAGCCTAAAATAGTCGCAAGGGATGTACCGATAGCGAGCATACCAATTGCTTGTGTTTTCTTATTCTTCGGTGCCACACGCATCACTAATGATGCGGTAATTGCCCAGAAGAGTGAATGCGCTACCGCAATACACATACGAGCAATGAGAAGAATCCAATAATTCCACGCAATGACCGAGATAATATGGCCGATGATAAAAATCACAAAAAGTTTCAGCAATAGGCCCTTACGTTCCATATCGCCTGTCGCGAGCATGGCGGGTAAAGACATAATCATAACCGTCCAAGCATAAACGGTCATCATTAAACCCACATCGGAGCTTTGCATATCAAAACTTTGTCCGATATCGGTGAGTAACGCAACTGGCACAAATTCCGTGGTATTAAAAATAAAAGCGGCGCAAGCCATGATGACTACGCGCCAATATTGGGTTCTTTCTGCTTTCTGATAAAAGGACATTATTTTAATTTCTCTTTAATTAATTCTTTCAATTGATGACGAAAGTTTTGGTCAAGATTGACCTTATATTGTGGAGAGTAGCAACTATCGAAAAAGCGAATTGGCAATACCAATTTTTTGTATTTTTCGTTAGTGGATCTTAAGGTTAAATTGACATCACATTGTACATTATCTAAATCAATGGCTCCAGAACCATCAGCTAAAAGTGCGGTTGTTTTTAAGTTCATTTTATCTACTTTAAGCAAGTGATTTTCGAATGAAAGACGTGATTCTAAACGCTCATAAGAGGTATTCATATTTCTGCTTGCGGTTAAATCGCTGTTGTAATTAATTGGTAAATACTGTGCCGCCATATCCAATAAGTTCAATCCTAAAATTTCACCATTTTTAGCATCGAAATAGAATTCCCCTTTGGTGAGTTCTGAATTGGTTAGGGCTAGCTGAATATTAAAATCAGTATTGCCTGTTAATGTATTCGGGAAATTTAGCAAGGCGATAAGTTGCACCATTGGGAAATTTTTACCGGAAAAATTGACCGTACTTTGCAGCTCTTTGTGACTAAATTTAAAGGTCGCTAAACAATTCTGGCAATCAGGTTGCAAATAGGCATTGACGGTTTTAACTGGTTTTGAAAAATCAACATAAGTTTCAATATAACCCAGTGGCTGTTGATTTAAACGGGCATTAACAAATTGAATCAAATTCTTGCCTTGATGGTTTAGGTTAATATTTCCC
>CAKVVS010000312.1:0-1931 GCA_934834395.1 Parahaemophilus parainfluenzae
TAAATGCCGAAGGGGAAAACAAGAAAATAAACGGTAATAAAATCATCGCATTAATTAATGCCGTTAAAACCACCAAACTCTCCCCTGAAAAGCTTTTCAATAATACATTTTGAATGGTAATTTTATGTGCCAAATCCACACTGGCATTAATAAAGGCAATGGCTAAATAAGGCACAAAGCCAGCATATTTTAAGAGTTTCATTTCGCACTCTCCGCTTGATAAAGATTAAAGGTTTTCATATTCAAGAGATAAGGTTTTAACACCAACAATAAATCAAATAAGTGTTTTAATTTTTCATCTTTTTGTTCACTATTGGCTAATGCAGCTAAAGTCACATTCACCTCTTTTTCCGCTAACATTTTTGCTGCAGCTAAATAAGCTTTCACTACATCCATTTCGGCTGCATCACAACGCGCTAAGATCGCCAAAATATCACGTTCTTTTGCTGTAAAAATGCCTTCACGAGGATTCAATAATCCTTCCGCTACCATCTCTTCGATTTGTTTAGCGGAAAGATGAAATTCTTCACATAATTGCTCAATAGTGAATACCTCATTTTCTGCCCCCATGATGATATCCAATAATCCAATAAGGCTTTCATAAGGATTATTCCAATCAAAATGAGGATGTGCAAAAAGTGCTTTAATTTGTGAAATCGTCGCATTGAAATTGCTTTGTAGATATTTAATAAAGCTGAGTAATTTCACACAATGTTCACCATAGAGATGAAAATTCGGTTTATCTTTCACCGGCTCAGGCAACAAACCTTCTTTCACATAGTACAGCACCGTGGATTTTGGTGTCTGACTAAGCTTAACTAAATCATTCATTTTTAACATCAGGATTTCCCTCTAAGTTGATTTGTTGTGTATTGTAGCGGATAAAAATAAAAAGTAAATAGTGTTACTTTACACTTTTAATAAAATTTAATAAAAAAGTTGTTCATCGCATGATAAACAACTTTCTTAATCAGCTTTAGCTTTCCACTTTTCGCCATAGATCTTTGCTATAAATAACCCCTACTGGATTTTTCTTCGCCCCCATAATAGTTGGAGAAATATAAACCGGTGTAGTGTATTGGAAAAGCGGTAAAGCAAGGTTTTTCTGTTGGATCTTCTCACTTAATTTTAAGTAAATTTCTGACCGCTCTTTTTCATTCAAGCTTTTCAGTGCTTGCTCAAAAAGTTGATCGTATTCTGCATTGGCATAGCCATTTTTATTATCGAGGCTTTTAGAATAGAATAAGCCTAAAAATGCCATCGGATGATTAAAGTCCGCACACCAGCCAGAACGAATGACTTGGAAATCCCCTTTTTGACGTTTAGTCTGTAATGTTTGCCAATTGACGGGTTGGGCATCCACGCGCAACATATCGGACTGCGTTAATTGCCCTACTACACGTTGCGCGATATTCACATGCAAGGGTGCATCATCATAGAGCACATTTAAATGTAGCGGATGTTTTTCATCAATTTTATTTTGAGCCAATAACTGCTCGGCAACAACGGGTTCCCATCTTGAATCTTGTCCATTTAGCATAGCTTTCGGTAAAAAATAAGAACTTGGAATTGCCGCTGGAATCTCATTATTCACAATATTTGTAACCGAAACCAACGAAGCGATCGCCTTACGCACATCTGCCTTAGCAACTTTAGGATCTTTGAGATTAAACTCATAAAAATAACTGCAAAGCTGTGGAAAATGTTGAAGGTCCGCGTTCACTTCTGGTACATCAACCACCACATCAAAGTCAGATAATTTAGTGGCGATAAAAGGCAAATATTCTACACGCTCAAAAGCGACATTATTTTTCTGCCAATAATAGGGGTTTTTCGCTAAGTGTATGCTTCTCACACTTTCACTTTCGATCATATAAGCCCCATTAGTCACAGGGGAATCAGGATCGCTATATTGTGGCACAAGGCTAATA
>CAKVVS010000313.1:0-1913 GCA_934834395.1 Parahaemophilus parainfluenzae
GGTTAAAGCAGAATGCCATTTAAATTTGTCTGTTGGGTAAGTTAAATCAGGCAAACCAATCCAACCGAAAAGCACTGCATGGGTTTTATTATCCAAACCGCTGAAGGTTTGTGGGGCATAGAAATCAAAGCCCTGATCTAATTCGCTAATATATTCTGCTTCAAAGGTTAAATCTGTTAATTTACCCACAGCATAAGTCGCATGATAATTATTTTGGAATTGATGCGCTTCCCGCTCTTTACCTTGTGGGGACCAAATAAATACATCTTTATCGTCGATTTTCAATAGATCAGGGCATTCCCACATAAACACGTTTTTATTGTCAAAAGCAGGTAAGGAAAGCTCGCCTAATAAACGAGGTACATCTTCAAGATTATCCATTTCAAAAACAATGGCTGTTCCTGTGAGATTTTCTCGCTGTGCGCCGCAAATAAAACGGATTTTACCGTCTTCAGTAAAATACGGTTTAGGATCGCGAACATGCTCTGTATAGCCTTCAGGCGCATTTTCAATTAACGGACGTTTGCTGAGTAATTTCCCATTAAGATCGAAAATCGCTAAATTTTGATAAGGCACGCGTTGATTATCACTTGGTCGACGAGTATTGCCGGTATAAAATATGGCCAATTTGTCACCAACTTTCAAAGCGCCACCAGAATAACAGCCGTGAGATTCAAAAAGTTCGCAAGGAATGAGATCATCTGCCAATTGGTAATGTTGGAAGTCTTTCGTGATTAAATGCTTCCAATGTTTCATCCCGTGAATTGCATCGAATGGAAACCATTGATAGAACAGATGATATTTCTCTCCATCGAAGATCAAACCATTCGGATCATTCATCAAGCCAGTTGGTGGGGCAATATGAAAGTGCGGTCGAAAATCCTTGTCTTTTTGCACAGTTTCAGTAATTTTTGTGAGTTCACCCGCTTCTGCGGCTAGGATACTTTTGTATTTGCCATTATTGAAAATAATCATAATTTAATCTTATTTGGGTAAAGTATTTTTTAAGCAATCATAGCGTTGATTCATTGCTTCAGCCCATGCTTTTAATGATTTGATGGTTGCATGTTGTGAAGCATGAGTCCAAGCATCGCGGAACAGTAGGAAATCAATTGCACACACGGCATTCAATGTGCCGATATTTAATTCTTCACCAAAACTATCAATGGCTTTTTTTAGTTCAATTAAGCTTCGCTCAGTGCGGTCAAAAATTTGCTGATGACGTTCAAGCCACCATTGCTCTTGTGGACGAAGGTGTTTTTCAGGTGCGACTGATATTTCATTTTCTAAAATACCATCGGCTAAATAATGTAAACGAAGAATTTCCCAACGTGTCTCGCTGTTTCCATAAAGTGAAGGTTGTGTACCGAGGTGATCGAGATATTCTGCAATAAGTGAACTATTATAAAGCCATTCGCCATTTTCTTGTTGTAATGCTGGTAAACGTCCAAGAGGATTGTCTAAATTATGGGGGGAATTCTTATCTAAACCACTGGTTGCGAGGAGTAATTCAACATGATCTTGTAATTGATGATATTGCACTACAGCACGAGCTTTTCTAGCATAAGGGCTAGAGTTGGAATACCAAAGTTTCATAAATATCTCCTAAATTATCTTCATAAATAAAAGGTGTGGTTATTCGCAGCTTTGCACGCTAATTCGCTAAAAATGCTGCTAATTGTGTTTGATTTGGTAGAGCAGACATCGCCCCTTTTGCTGTCGTAGCCAGGGCTCCGCAGGCATTAGCCTGACGGATGATTTGCACTAGCACATCATTTTCTTTCCAGTTTGGATGCTGTGAAAGTCCAGCAAGCAGACCACCAACGAAGGCATCGCCTGCACCCGTTGTATCAACCGGCTGTAAGGCTTTGCCTGAAATTACATCTTTCTTACCTTCTAAGTGATAGAGTGCG
>CAKVVS010000314.1:0-1909 GCA_934834395.1 Parahaemophilus parainfluenzae
GAACCACCATTTAAAGCAAAATAACCACCAATGACATCGTCCGCAACAAGCAAATATTTTGGTTTATCACCTGATTGATTAAAGGATTTGCTGAAATTCCAGTCCATTAATCCACGTGGTAATTTAAAACTGCCTGACCCCAATATACGCAACCAACCATGATGGATTAAAATGCCACCGGTTTCATAAATGACCGCGCCCATCGGAGAAGAAGTGGGCATTTGCATGGTGAAAAGCTCACGTTCTGCACTAGATTGATCTTTTTTAATCACATCACAATGATTACGAGCATGCTCAATCCATTGGGAAATGGTTCCCCAAGCAGATTTTGAGGCATCCGTCAGTTGTTCTAAAGTTTGCATAATCGGATTTCATTCGTATGAGGCGGTTGCCCATTTATCAATAGCGAAAAGGGCGTATTAAACGCCCTCAAGATTATAATTCAAATAGACGTTCTTCTACTTGGCTAATTTCATCCGCCAATTTTTTTAGAAAACGTAATTTATCACAGAACTGTGCAGCAGTTGACCATTGTTGCTCATTTAGTTGTTCTTCAAGTGCAGTCAACATTTCTTTTGTTTCTTTTTTAACGCGTTTCGCAAAGGATTCTAATGCATTTTCATCCTGACTTTGCTCAATGTTTTCGAGCTCTTCTCGCCATTCTAATTGCTGCATTAGAAATGCCATATCTTGTGTGCTCTTTTGCTCTAAATCCTGTACTTTTCCCGTATTTAACGCAATAATCGCTTCTGCGCGTAGAATCGGGTCTTTCAAGGTTTTTAATGCATCATTAACTTCTGTCGACTTTTGCATTGCGATACGTTGTTCTTGCGCATCTGCCGTAACAAAATTATCAGGGTGCAAGCTCTTTTGAAGCACTAAATAGCGTTCAGACAAAAGGGCTTGATCAACATTGAAAGCAACCGGTAAATCAAAAATAGCAAAAGGATTTGTCATTTCTATTCCTTAAACGTGGAAACTCTCGCCACAACCACAAGATTCTTTCACGTTCGGGTTGTTATATTTAAAGCCTTCATTCAAGCCTTCTTTAACGTAATCTAGCTCAATGCCATTTAAATAAACCAAGCTTTTTGGATCGACTACCACTTTCACGCCATGCTGCTCAAAAACAAGATCGTCATCATTGAGCACATCAACGAATTCAAGCACATAGCCTAAACCCGAACAACCTGATGTTTTCACACCTAAGCGTAAACCGATGCCTTTTCCACGATTTTCAAGAAAAGTACGAACTCGTTGCGCCGCTTTTTCAGTGAGTGTTATAGACATATTCTGATCCTTAAATTGATAAAGTGCGGTCATTTTCAACCGCACTTTGATTACTTACCTTGTTTATTTTTATAGTCAGCAATAGCGGCTTTAATTGCATCTTCTGCTAAAATTGAGCAGTGAACTTTTACCGGTGGTAATTCAAGTTCTTCCGCAATTTGACTGTTTTTAATTGCGCCTGCTTCATCTAAAGATTTACCTTTTACCCATTCGGTAATTAAAGAACTTGATGCAATCGCTGAGCCACAACCATAAGTTTTAAATTTCGCATCTTCAATAATGCCACTATCATTTACTTTGATTTGTAACTGCATAACGTCACCACAAGCCGGTGCGCCAACCATACCCGTCCCTACTGAATTATCTTTTTTATCCATCGAACCTACGTTGCGTGGATTTTCATAATGATCGATAACTTTTTCGCTGTATGCCATATTATGTTCCTTTCCTAAATAAGTTGCTATCAGGCGGTCAAGCCACCTTGAAAATTAGTGGGCTGCCCACTCAATAGTGTTTAAATCAATACCTTCTTTGAACATATCCCAAAGTGGAGATAATTCACGAAGTTTTGCTACTGCATTACGTGTTAAATTAATGGTGTAATCAATTTCTTCTTCAG
>CAKVVS010000315.1:0-1899 GCA_934834395.1 Parahaemophilus parainfluenzae
AAATACCGTTTGTTACTACACCTGCGACATTATTCAATTCTTTTTCCATTTCCACTGGATTTAAGATAGCGAAATTATGTACATCTAAAATCACATTGCCGTTATCCGTTACTACACCTTCACGATATTCAGGCGCACCGCCAAGAGAAACTAACTTACGACCAACTTGTGAGCGAGCCATTGGAATGACTTCTACTGGTAATGGGAAAGTCGTACCTAAAACATCTACTTGTTTACTAGAATCCACGATACAAATAAATTTTTTCGCTAAAGCAGCCACAATTTTTTCACGAGTCAATGCCGCACCGCCACCTTTAATCATCATTTTTTGTGGATTGATTTCATCTGCGCCATCCACATAAATATCTAAACTGGATACATCGTTAGCACTAAACACTTCAATGCCCTGTTTACGCAATAATTCTTCTGAGGCTTTAGATGCCGCTACCGCGCCTTGAATTTGATCTTTTAATTCACCTAAGGCTTCAATAAAACAATTCACTGTTGAGCCACTTCCCACGCCAACAATGGTATCGGGTTTAACGTATTTTAACGCTGCGCGTGCCGCTAATTTTTTCATTTCTAGTTGATCCATTTCTCTTCCCCTTTTAAATTTTAAATAATGACGTAAACGTTTGCTTTACTTTAATACGACCCTATTAAATAAACAAGTGTAAAAATTTATTCGTGATGATGAAAAAATTTTATTCATCTAAGAAAAGCGCTAATAGTTCGTTTAAAAACAATTTACCGTGTTCAGTTATCTGCCAAAAATCAGGTGTTTCCACAATATAATTCTGCTGGATCGCAAAATCAATTTGATTTTTGACCGCACTTTGCGAAAGTCCCGTGTAATACTCAAACTCTTGTTTAGGCACCGATTCCAATAAACGAAAACGATTCATAAAGAACTCAAAAGCGCGGTCATTTTTTTCCACGTTTTTTTCTTCATAAAGGTATTCACCACGCAAGTAGCCTTTTGGATGCTTCGTTTTAGAAAAACGTAAAATATCGCCATCAGGAAAAGTGAGTTTTCCATGAGCACCGCAACCTATCGCCAAATAGTCCCCGAATCGCCAATAATTCAAATTATGCTGACATTGAAAACCCGGTTTTGCATAAGCAGATGTTTCATATTGTTGATAACCCGCTTCGGTTAAAAGCTGGTGGCCTTGCTCAAAAATATCCCAAAGCTCATCATCATCCGGCAATGTAGGCGGACGATAAGCAAACATGGTATTGGGTTCAATGGTGAGCTGATACCAAGAAAGGTGTGGCGGAGCAAGCTCAATGGCTTGTCGCAAATCATCTAGAGCTTCCTCAAGTGTTTGATTTGGCAAGCCGTGCATTAAATCCAAATTGAAACTTTTCAAGCCTGAAACTTTCGCCAAACTAACCGCACTTTTAGCTTCCGCTGCATTATGAATACGTCCTAAACGTTGTAATTTATCGTCATTAAAACTTTGGATGCCCATGGAAATACGTGTGACACCAGCATCCACATAGCCTTTAAAACGCTCCGCTTCTACAGTGCCAGGATTGGCTTCCATGGTAATTTCTATATTCTCTGAAAAAGGAATGCGACGTTGAATTTCTGCCAATAACAACTTGATACTTTCCGCTGAAAATAAACTCGGCGTGCCACCACCAATAAAAATTGAATGAAGTGGACGATTTTGAATACTAGCCTGATATTTCTCTAAGTCTGCCTCAAGATCCGCTATCAGATGTTGCACATATTCTTGTTCAGGAATTGTGCCTTTTTGTGCATGCGAATTGAAATCACAATAAGGGCATTTCTGCACACACCAAGGAATATGTACATAAAGGGAAAGAGGGGGAAATTTTTGCATAATGAAAAGTCAAAAGGGCTTGTTTTCACAAGCCCTAAAAAATAAG
>CAKVVS010000316.1:0-1895 GCA_934834395.1 Parahaemophilus parainfluenzae
CGAATAGTCTGAGGACTAACTTCCAGTTCGATAACCAGCTCTTCTGTGCTAGCATATCCTTTTAGCTTTACAAGCTCAATTATTTTCTGATGGCGTAATGATTGCTTCATATAAATGCCTATAAATTTGAATTAGCTAAACGATTTAGCCTTAATTTTACTCTGTAGAAATCCCCAAACCAATCCTAAGATAAAGCCTGAAATGTGGGCAGCGTTCCCTATATTAATACCAAAAAGCGGACTAATAAAGCCAAATACAAGCCCTACCAGTAACATTGTAAAAAAGCCTTCTGGTAAGTCAAAACTATGCGGGTGCAATTTGTCTACCACCAACACATAACCTAACACGGCATAAACCACACCTGATAGCCCGAAAAAGGCGGGACCGGTAAAATAATTCTGTACAGCGCCACTCACTGCAGCTGAGACTAAAACTAATAATAAAAAATAGAGAGAACCCAATCGGCGTTCAATCGCGCCACCGAATAACCAAAACCACGAAAGGTTAAATAAAATATGCGGTACCGAAAAATGAACAATAGCATGAGTGAAATAGCGCCATACTTCCTGATCTTCCCAAGAATAAGCCGGATAATGGAATACATCCATAATTGGCTCTTCAAATCCGATATTCTGCAAGAGATAAATCAACGCGCAAAGTGCGGTCAAAATAAACGTAATTTTTTTCTTTCTTAATAGACGTTTCACCAATTTTCTCTCTTGAACGGCATCAGTTTCACTACCAAATAAAGGCTGCATTTGCTATATTCCTTTTTCATTTAATTTTGTTCATCATATAAGGTTCATTATGAAAAAACAAACTATGCCGACAGGATTTAGTGGCTTCGCTTGGGGAATCGCGGCATTTTGTTTACCCATTTTACTGTGGCCTATGGCTTCTCTTCTTTCCACTGCTTTTGCAAAAAACCCAACATTAAGCGACTTTCAGATCGATCTTTTCTCGATTATCTTTTGGGTGTATCCCTTTGTTTTGGTTTTGATTGCACGTTTACTTTATAAATTGCATCAGCACAAACCTAAACTTGCCGTAAAATTATTACTACTAAGTGCGGTCATTTTTTACATTGTTCTAGTTTCAGTCTGCTACATTGGCTTTAATGCTTAAGAATATAAAAACAAAATCACAAACAACAAAAAGGGAGCTTTCGCTCCCTTTTAACTTATGTTCCTAATAATCAAAAATATAAAAAAATTTCCTACCTAGCAATCAATTATGCAAAGTATTTTTCTAAATCGTCGCTACCGCCGATGTGTTTACCACCGATGAATACTTGTGGCACAGTTGCACGACCAGAAACCGCACGCACACTCACGATAGTTGCATCTTGACCTAATACGATTTCTTCAAAGCTTAAACCTTTATCACGTAAAAGTTGTTTTGCTTTCGCGCAATATGGACAGCCTGGTTTTGTGAAGATGGCGATTGATTCTTGCACTTGGAAATCTGGTGCAATGTATTTCAACATGGTATCGGCATCTGATACTTTAAACGGATCGCCTGGCTCATTTGGTTCAATAAACATTTTTTCCACTACGCCATTTTTCACGAGCATAGAATAGCGCCAAGAACGTTTACCAAAACCTAAATCATCTTTTCCAACTAACATGCCCATACCTTCAGTGAAAGTACCGTTGCCATCTGGAATGAATTTTACATTGTGTGCTTCTTCAGCTTCTTTCCACGCATTCATAACGAAAGTATCGTTTACAGACACAACTAAAATATCATCTACACCATGTTGTTTGAAAACGGGTGCAAGTTCGTTATAACGTGGTAAGTGAGATGATGAACAAGTTGGTGTGAACGCACCTGGTAATGAGAAAACAACAACTGTTTTGTTATCAAATAATTCAGATGTAGTCACATCAACCCAT
>CAKVVS010000317.1:0-1871 GCA_934834395.1 Parahaemophilus parainfluenzae
TCATTAAATGGCCTTCAAAGATAGCCGCTTTTTCTTCACCTAAGGATTTTAATGCACGTTGATGAATAGAATTAAGCTGCTCAACAGCGGCCTCACGACCAGCATAAAAACGGGCAACTTCTGCCTCAACTTGATCTTCTGAAATTTTTTGCGTATCAAGAACAATTTTTTCTTCTTTTAATACTAAGGCTTTACCAAAAACGATACCTGGTGACGCTGGAATACCTGTAATCATACTTTTACCTTCCGAGATAATTTATTAAAGGTTAGATAAACAATAGCCACAGAATAGGAATCCTGTGGCTAATCGTTAATTATTCTAAAGTAGGAATTAATGCTACTAAATGTTCAACAGCTTGTTGTTCGTCCTCGCCTTCAGCCGAGATGGTGATTACAGTTCCTTGCGTCAAACCTAAGGTTTGTAGCTTAAATAAGCTTTTCGCACTTGCACTTTTTCCACCTGAAGTGACGGTTACATCAGAAGCAAAGGCTTTCGCTTCTTTCACAAATTGCGCCGCTGGACGTGTGTGTAAACCATTAGGGGCTGTAATTTCTACATCTTTTGAGAACATAATGTTACCTCTATAGTAATTGTAAAATTTAGTCTATAAATCCGCTGTAGTATCTCTATTAAATGCCCAATAATCAAGGCTAAACACAAAAAAACTTGAGCTACATCACGAAATTAGAGGTACTTTATACCTAATTTACAGTAAATTGTCTACTATACAGAAAAATGACGCTGTGATTTCGTCTCACTCAAGCTTTCAATGAGGCGATGATAATTCTCATAGCGTATAGGTGAAATCCGACCTGCTTCGACAGCCTCACGTAATGCACAGCCAGGATCGTTCAAATGCTTACAATCTCGGAATTTACATGTACCTAAGACATATTGAAATTCACGATAGCCTTTGGTGATCTGTTCTGGCTCCAAATGCCATAAACCAAACTCACGAATGCCTGGTGAATCAATCAAATTACCGCCTTGTGGCAAATGATATAAGCGAGAAGAAGTTGTGGTATGTTGCCCCAAACCCGAGGTTTCACTGATGCCACCGACTTGCGCATTGACCGTTGGTAAAATATGGTTAATTAAACTGGATTTGCCTACCCCTGACTGCCCCACAAAAATGGATGTTCCGTCACTTAAAAGTGCGGTCAATTTTTCCATATTTTTTCCGGTTTCAGCAGAAATGATGATGGTCTGATAACCAATATCACGGTAAATCTGTAATTGGCTTTCCACTTCCTGCTCTTGCTCGGCATTCAGTAAATCGCCTTTATTCACCACAATGACAGGTTCGATCCCTGCATTTTCACACACCACTAAATAACGATCGATAATATTGAGTGACAGTACCGGCACCACCGCAGAAACAATAATAATACGATCGATATTGGCCGCGATTGGTTTCAACCCATCATAATAATCTGGACGAGCTATTTCATTTTGTCTTGGGTGAATGGCTTCAATCACGCCACTCACACCTTGAAGCTGTTCGTTGCCTTGTCGCCAAATCACTTTGTCTCCAACCACGAGACTGGAAAGTGTACGACGTAAATTACAACGGAAAATTTCGCCTTGTGCATTTTCCACATCGGCATGAACTGAATAACGTGTGACTACTACCCCATCTTGGCTTTCGCCTAGCATATCATCTTGCCATTCCACTTCTTTCTTCTTGTGGCGATGCAAGGCTTTTGCGTTATTTGATTGAATTCGACGAGTTTGATTTTGCGTGAGTTTACGTTTGCTCATAAAGTGCGGTCGTTTTTTAAGTTTTTTTTAGTTAAAATAAAAGGGGATAAAAAATTTTAATATGGTAACGTAAATTATTGAATTTTTTAAAAAAAAAATGATTTTGATA
>CAKVVS010000318.1:0-1828 GCA_934834395.1 Parahaemophilus parainfluenzae
CAAGGAAGTAGAACGCATTATCGCTGGTAACTAACGCAACCATGGAAGCGATAAATAAATTCATAAAGAACCCCATAGAACCAGCGCCTTTACCTTTGTATTCTTTCACATAAGAGAAAGAATAAAGTGCGGTCACAATCACTAATAAAGAAATGACACACACCATAAACGCCGCCAATCCATCAATACGGATGGAAAATGAGGCAAATTCAAATGGGGTTTTAAAAACATCAACGACTGTGTCGCTGCTGATCAGAACGGGGATGCAGGCAACAATACCTAACACTCCAGCAAGTACACCGGTCACGCCGGATATATTGATTGAAAGTTGTTCATTTCGTCTCACTGCGAGCGAAATAAACGCACCAACGACATAAATCAACAGGGTCGTGATGAGTAAATTGATAGGTAAACTCATAATATCACTCCATTGATTATAAGTTAAAACACACTAATTATCTTGGGATCGCAGGCGAAGAAACCATTGCCATTTCACGTTTTCTTTCGTTAGCCTGTTTGATACTCTCATCACTAATAATAAATAATGTTTTGGTCGGACAGGTTTGTACACAAGCCGGACCATCTTCACGGAAATAGCAAAGATCGCATTTCACCGCAATAGCTTTCACGCCAGGTTGCCATGCCAGCATATTGTGTAAATCCGTATTATCTGGTGCTGTACGAATATCTCGTTTTACCGCATCAGTGAAGGAGAATCCTTCATAATAGGTTGGTGCGTCAATCGGTGCAGAACCATGTTGAGTAATTGCACCGAATGGGCAAGCAATACCACAAAGTTTACAACCGATACAGAGACTTTCGTTAAGTTGAATGGTGTCATTAATGTGTGTGATTGCGTGCACCGGGCACACGGTAGCACATGGTGAATCATCACAATGACGACAGAGAATTGGCACGGTTACATCATCATTACGCATGACTTGTAAGCGTGGAAAAGATTGTAATCCGAAAGCTTTATGCACTTCGCTACAAGCGGCCATACAGGTGTTGCATCCAATGCAATCCTTCGGATCACCGATTACAAAACGATTCATACACTCCCCTCCTTGTATGTAAATAACGTTTTTTACAATAACCACTCTAGAAGTAAGGATACTCCTGTAAAAAAGTAAAGCTCAAGAACTAATTCGAAAATTTGTGATTAAGATCAAAAGATTTTCATTGTTTTTCTATTACTGTGATACACCTGTTAAATAACAGTGAAACATAATAATTTTATGTTAAAAATGTGAACGGATTTTCAACAAAAATGCAGTAGCCTTATTTAAGATATGGCTATACAAATTTAGGTGGTTACATGATAAAATTTCACTCGCGCAGTACGTTTATTGAAACACAATAAACGATTCATCTCATAAACATTCTAACTAAGGACAGATTATGTGTTTAGGTATTCCAGGACAGATCATTCAAGTAGCTGACAGCGCATTACAGCTTGCTGTAGTCGATGTCTGCGGAGTAAAAAGAGAAGTTAATATTTCATTAATTTGTCAGGATGACCCAAAACCTCTAGTTGGCAAATGGGTACTCGTACATGTGGGTTTTGCCATGACGATTATTGATGAAGAAGAAGCCAAACAGACGCAAGAAGCCTTAATTGCCATGAGCCAGCTAGAACACGAAGTCGGCGATTTTCTTGGTCTCAATCAAAAATAAACAGGATTGCGTTATGCAAGGGATCGAATTACGCATAAAAGGAAAAGTTCAGGGCGTGGGATTTCGCCCTTTTGTCTGGCTTCTGGCAAATCAATATGGATTAAATGGAGATGTCAATAATGATGGACAAGGCGTATTAATTCGTTTTGTC
>CAKVVS010000319.1:0-1821 GCA_934834395.1 Parahaemophilus parainfluenzae
CCACTGATTTTTGAACCATTTCATAACTGGCGCGACTCGAAACCAGCACAAACCCTTGTGGTTGATTTTGTTTAGCATGCCAGCCGATTAATTTATCTAGTGCCACATGTCGCCCTACATCTTCTCGAATTGCCAATAGATTACCAGATAAATCAAAAAAGGCAGCTGCATGTGTTGCCCCTGTTTCTTTTCCGAGTGTTTGATTAGCTTGTAATTGCTCTAAGCAGCCATCTAATAAATTTAAATTAAATTGGAAAGTGCGGTCTAATTTTGGCAATTTTTTATAGACTTGTGAAATTTGTTCTGTACCACAAATGCCACATCCCGTTCTTCCCGTTAAAGTACGACGATGATCTTTTAATGCGACAAATTGGCGGCTAGATAATTCAATTTGTACTTCAATACCATTACACACTTCTACCACATCAATGCCATAAATATCCGCTTTTTTCTCAATAATCCCTTCCGCTAATGAAAAGCCTAAAGCAAAATCCTCTAAATCTTGGGGCGAGCACATCATGACGGTATGTGCAATACCATTATAGACAAGTGAAACAGGGACTTCCGCAGCCAAACTATCTTGTTTTTCCACTAAAAGTGCGGTCGAATTTTCAGATGTTTTTTTAAAAAAATTAATTGTTTTTTGAATTATCCAGTGCATTATTTTTTCCCAATAAAATGACTGTTGTAAAAATGTTACTTTTTTTTAACAAAAAATGTTTGTTTTGTGATCTAGCTCAAGTTTTAAAGCGATTATAACAAGTTTTGATTATAGATTTTCGGTTAAAAAATAGTTAAAATCGGATCCGTTTAAATTGGTCATTATTATAATCAATTTAATGGTTGATACGTTATTTTAACGAAATCAAATAAATTATCTACACGAATTTATACTATCGAAATATCTTAACGGTTCGCCGTTATGAAGGAGTGATTATGCAGGTCTCTAGACGTAAGTTCTTTAAGATCTGTGCAGGTGGTATGGCGGGGACGTCTGCGGCAATGTTGGGTTTTGCACCATCATCTGTCTTAGCGGCACCACGTGAATACAAATTATTACGGGCTTTTGAATCCCGTAACACCTGTACATATTGTGCAGTGAGCTGTGGTATGTTGTTATATAGCACAGGCAAACCTTACGATGCTTTAAGCAGCCATACAGGCACCAATACCCGTTCTAAATTATTCCACCTTGAAGGTGACCCAGACCATCCGGTAAGCCGTGGGGCATTATGTCCTAAAGGTGCGGGCGCGTTAGACTATGTTAATAGTGAAAGCCGTGCATTATACCCTGAATATCGAGCACCGGGTTCGGACAAATGGGTTCGTCTTTCTTGGGAAGAAGCGATCAAACGCGTTTCTCGTTTATTAAAAGATGACCGTGATGCTAACTTTGTTGAAAAAGACGCAAGTGGCAAAACAGTTAACCGTTGGACAACCACAGGTATTATGACCGCCTCCGCCATGAGCAACGAGGCCGCACTTCTTACTCATAAATGGGTGCGGATGTTGGGCATAGTGCCGATGTGTAACCAAGCGAATACTTGACACGGACCAACGGTAGCAAGTCTTGCTCCATCATTTGGTCGCGGTGCCATGACAAACAACTGGGTTGACATCAAAAACGCCAATCTTATTATTGTTCAAGGTGGTAACCCTGCTGAAGCTCACCCTGTTGGCTTCCGTTGGGCGATCGAAGCGAAGAAAAACGGTGCGAAAATCATCGTGGTTGACCCTCGCTTTAACCGTACAGCTTCTGTCGCTGACCTTCACGCACCAATTCGTTCCGGTTCTGATATCGCATTCTTAATGGGTGTGATC
>CAKVVS010000320.1:0-1791 GCA_934834395.1 Parahaemophilus parainfluenzae
AGATGATGGATCGTGCACTATCCACCAATCATTTGTATGAACGCTCTAAAGCGTATAACAATGCGCAAGAGCTCATTTTAAACGAATTACCTATTGTGCCAATTGCAAACGTAAAACGACTTTTAGTCGCACGTGGTAATGTAAAAGGAATTGAAATGACCCCATTTGGAAGCATCAATTTTTCTACCTTGTATTTCATGAAAAATAAGGAGAAAAAATAATGCTCTTTTCAGCAATTCGTTATGTCATTTGGGTAAGCATTTTATTATTGGTTTTATCTGTATTAAGTTTTGTGATTTTAATGCGAGATCCGCTCAATGCTGATCTTGTCACAAACAACATTTATAGTGCTTATTATCATTACCTTACATCATTGTTACAGGGCGATTTAGGAATTACCTATAACGGCGGAGAATCGTTAAAAGATTTAATTTTTACGGTATTACCACCCACATTAGAACTTTGTTTTACCGCACTTTTATTGGCTTGCATCTTAGGTATTCCTCTCGGCGTATTAAGTGCGGTCTATAATCAGCGTCCTTGTGCACGCGCATTGCAAAGTATCTCTAATGTTGGTTTATCTATTCCTATTTTCTGGTTTGCCCCGATTTTACTCTATGTAGCAGCGATTCAAAGCTGGGAGATTGCAGCCATCGGGCAGTATAATTTACTGTATGAGATCAAACCTATCACGGGTTTCCCTATTATTGATGTGTGGTTTGTGGATGTGCCTTACCGAACTAAAATCGTACAAAATGTTTTACAACATCTAGCCTTGCCTACATTAGTGCTTTGTATTCTGCCAACAATGGAATTTATCCGCATCATTCAGCAACGGGCTGATTATTTACTTCAACAAGAATATGCCAAAGCAGCTGTAACACGTGGATGGTCGAAATGGACGATTTTAAAACGTTACGTTTTTCGTAATACATTTCCATTATTGATTCCACAGCTTACTCGCGTATTTACCTTAGTATTAACACAATGTATGTTGGTAGAAAACGTCTTAGGTTGGCCTGGAATCGGGCGTTGGCTGATTGATGCTGTAACCCAACAAGATTACAACAGTATTTCGGCAGGTGTCGTAGTGATCGGTGTTTGCATCATCATTATTGATACCTTAGCCAAGTCGCTCATGTTTGTATTAGATCCATTGAATAAGAAGGGCTGGTATGCAAGATAGAGAACCTGATGAATTTCGCGAAAGCACCTCCCTCTTTCAAATTTGGTTGCTTTTCCGCCAAAATCGTGTGGCATTATTTAGTTTCTACTTATTTTTTATCCTGATTTTGGTCGCACTTTTTCCGAAACTCATCATGCCTTATAGCGAAAGCATGGAGTTTGTGGGAGAAGAATTGATGCCACCATCTTGGGTAGAAAAAGGTCGTATCGCCTTTTTCTTTGGCACAGACGATCTTGGCCGCGATGTACTGAGTCGATTAATCATGGGAACACAATATACGCTCGGATCATCTCTTTTAGTTGTCATTGCAGTGGCGATTATTGGGGGCGCACTAGGTATTCTTGCTGGTATGTCAGAAGGGATTAAATCTCGTTTTTTAGGTCATATTTTCGATGCTTTTTTATCTATTCCTATTTTGCTGATTGCCATTATTATTTCCACGTTAATGGAACCAAGCTTAATGAATGCCATGTTTGCTACCCTATTGGCCATTTTGCCGTATTTTGTGCATGCCATTTATCAAGCCATCCAACAAGAGCTGAAGAAAGACTATGTTCTCTTACTAAGATTAGATGGGATTTCAAACTGGGAGCTATTAAAAACCA
>CAKVVS010000321.1:0-1787 GCA_934834395.1 Parahaemophilus parainfluenzae
ACATTCCTAAGGCCATGCCAAGATTGACGAAACCTTGGAAGAAAATCCAGAAACTAATACCTAAAGCAAAAAAGCCACGGAAACGCTGTTCTAATATGAGAGATTCACGTCCAATTTTCATCGCACGGAAAATCAATAACCCCAAGAGAATCACAACCACCAAAATACCAATAAAACCGAACTCTTCACCAATAATCGCCATGATAAAGTCAGTATGTGCTTCAGGAAGATAATCGAGTTTTTGAATGGAGTTACCGAGTCCTTCCCCACTAATTTCACCACGACCAAACGCCATCAAAGAGTTAGTCAGCTGGAACCCTGTTCCGTAAGGATCTTTAAACGGTTCTAAGAAACCGGTAAAACGTTTTAAACGATAAGAGGCAGAGAGAACCAGCCATACAAAGAGAAGTATGCCTGTACCAATTAGCAAAATAAATTGCCAAAAATTTGCACCGACAATAAAAAGCATGCCAAAGGTAATAACGAAAAGTCCAAACCCAAAATCATCAAAAAGATGAATTGGAGAAGTTGAGCCCCTACAATAAACAACATCCCTGACATAATGACAAAAAGAACTATTGTACTACCTAAATCAGGTTGTAATAGTAAAAAAGCACCCAATGCAAACACAACAATAAAGGGTTTACCAATACTGGCGCGTTTAGAACGAACCTCATCATAACGACGCGTAAAATAACTCGCGAGGAAACAAGTTAAAGCTAGCTTAGCAAACTCTGCCGGCTGGAAATTTAAAATACCTAGAGAAATCCAACGTTTTGCCCCGTTAACAGAGGTTCCAACCATAAGAACTAGTATCAACAACACAATTGCCAATAAGAAAATTTTGGCATGCCATTTTTCCCATTGAGAGGAAGAAATTTGGAGGGTTAAATAGCAGGTTGCAAAAGAAAGCAAAACATAAACGGCATCACGTTTTGCAAAATAGAATGTATCATTAAATACGCGTGCACTGTAAGGCATCGAGGCAGAAGTTACCGCCACTAAACCAATCAGCAATAGCACAACAAAAAGCCAAAACAATGCGCGATCGTAAAGTAATCCCTGAGGAGTTACTCTCGCCCATTGCTCATAATTTTGTTTAATTTTATTGATAAATTCCATTACTACCCTAATTTTTAAGCTAATTTTGCTAGACGAGTAAACTCTTCGCCACGTTTTTCAAAAGAGGAAAACTGATCCAAACTTGCACAAGCGGGAGATAATAACACCATATCGCCTGATTTTAAACGTGGACGTAAAAATGAAATCGCTTGTTCCATGGTTTCAAACAAATGACTTTGACTTGAAAGTGCCGCAAGTTGTTTTCCATCTCGACCAAAACAATACGTTGAAATATGAGGTTGGTTGATTAAATCGGCTAGTTCAGAAAAATCTGCACCTTTACCATCGCCACCTAATAAAAGGTGTAACGTTCCCTCAACATATAACCCAGCCAATGCCGCAACCGTGCTGCCCACATTAGTCGCTTTAGAATCATTAATCCAACGAACGCCATTCGCCTGATAGGCTAATTGGAAACGATGATCTAGCCCTTTAAATTGACGAAGTGTGGTACGAATTGCCTCTAAATTTATGCCTACTGCTTGCGCTAACGCTGTCGCCGCTAAAATATTCATGTAATTATGACGACCAACTAAGGTTGCTTCATCACAAGGTAAAATGACTTCCTCTTTCGCCATTAAGTACTGTTTACCGTTTTCGGTTTTCAACCAGTAATCCGCTTGATTTTCAGCAAAAGACACTACCTTCTTAGCCTGATTTTCACC
>CAKVVS010000322.1:0-1776 GCA_934834395.1 Parahaemophilus parainfluenzae
GTACTGATGAATTGTCACCAAATATATCGCTAATACGTGCAATCCAACCTTTATTGAGATTATTTTCAGATGTCGTTGCAGGGTTTCCTCCCAATAAAATCGGCATACTACCTACTGGGTCACTAGCATGATTCTCAATCCGAATTGAACCATCTGAAGTGGTTCTTTCTTTACCCGTTTGCAATTGACTTAAATAGCCATCCGCTCTTGTAACATCAGCTGCAGGACCCACCATTTTAACAGAGGTGTTTGAAAGCAATTTTTTCTCTCGGTTATCTTCTGTATTTAACGCTTTTAATGCATTACTAACAGTTAATGTTCCACGACTATGAGCACCAACGTATAAATCATCTTTACCATATTGCTTCATGATGTTCATCGCTTGTAAAGTTGAATTATCCATACCTAATAGATTTCCAAAAGAAGTTTCAAACATTTTCTCATAACCCGCCACTAAGAGCTCTGACAAACCATTTTTCGCTTCAGGATGGTGAACAAAATAAACATCTTTATATACCTTTTGATCTATATTGCCTGTTTTATCATCCCTGCCCGCAATATAGTTTTGTACCGCAAATTTTGCGGCGGAATTACGATCATTAAAGATGCCATTAAATGCAACGACATATTTACTCTCTGTTTTCCCTGTTTTTGGATCAGTATAAGTAACTTTTTGTAATTGATTGCGTTCTTGATCTGATAACTCATGTAATAAATAAATATTGCGTCCTTTTTCTAGTTGCTGCTTAAGGTATTTTGTTCTATCTAACCCCTTAGCATCCGCTTCTTCATTTATTTTTTTCAGGATTTCTGGATCCTTTATAGGATTCCCTTTTTCATCCACTTTATGAGTAAACATCCGATGTTCTGCGATAAACATTGTTCGATAAGCTTCATCCGTAGCACCACCAACATTCTTCGTAAAACTCTGAATTGTTGCAACATCCTGTTCAACTTCTTTTTGCATTTTCGCATGATCTGCTTTTTCAAGTTTATTTGCGTCTTGCTCTGTTGATTTCTTGATAGTCTCAATATTCTGTTTACCCTGCGTACTCGCAATATTAAAGTTACCATCACTAATCACAGCATTAGTTGTACTCTGATTATTTTCACTTTGACTGCTATAGCTCGCTAAATTAGCTAGACCAATTTTTGCTGCAGCGTATAAATCTGTACTATGAACATCATCTGTGCCTAAACCAAATTTTACCAGCGATTGATTTGCTTTATTTGGATTCGCCTGTTCAAAGGTTTCGCCTTTTCTATCCTCACCACGATAAATTTTATTTAAAGCTTTATCCTCATCAGAAGTTTGATCACGATCTACAGAGAAACCTCCCATCAATCCCATCGCAGATGATTTCGCATTAGAATAATTTTGAATATTCGAATATTCGAAATCTTGTGCTGTCATTTGATTTTTCTCTTTTGGTGCACTTGAAATGATAGCGCCACCAATAGAAGAAACTTTATTTTTTACATTGATATCATAGCCATCATTACCTGCAAAAATTCCTGCCTGTTCATTTACACTCGCATAGTCTGTATTAACTTTCGACTTATTGAAACTACCACCCGCAGCAAAACCGTAGCCTACTGTCACACTAGCACTTGCATTCATTTGCTTACCGCGATAGCTAGATTTATCTTGCAAGCTTTCAATTTTCAGATTTTCTGCATCTAATTCGACACCTTTACCTTTAACTTGACTGCCCGCAAGGGTTACATCTCCGCCTGCTTTAACCACAGTTTTACTTTGGCTATCACCTACATGGC
>CAKVVS010000323.1:0-1761 GCA_934834395.1 Parahaemophilus parainfluenzae
GATATGTATATTCCGTCCTTTTTAAATATTGCTGAAGACTTAAATATCAACTCCGAGCAAGTTCAGTACACGCTGACATTCTTTGCTTACGGCATGGCGGCAGGACAATTATTCTGGGGGCCCTTTGGCGATAGTTTTGGTCGCAAACCGATTATTTTATTAGGTGTCATTATTGGTGCTATCACCGCTATTATTTTAACCGGCATTCATTCTATTGGTAGCTTCACTGCACTGCGTTTCATTCAAGGTTTCTTTGGTGCTGCACCCGTTGTGCTTTCAGGGGCATTATTACGGGATTTATTTAGCAAGGATCAGCTTTCTCGAGTCATGTCCACCATTACACTTGTCTTTATGATTGCACCGCTTGTTGCACCAGTAATTGGCGGATATATTGTGAAATTTTTCCATTGGCACATGATCTTTTATGTGATCGGTGCGATGGGATTTCTTGCAGCATTGCTCGTCTTTTTCATTATTCCTGAAACCCATAAACAAGAAAATCGTATTCCACTTCGCCTAAATATCATTGCCCGTAACTTCATGATGCTTTCAAAACAAAAAGAAGTATTAGGTTATATGGCGGCCGCCTCTTTTGGTTTTGGTGGTTTATTTGCTTTCGTCACTGCGGGATCGATTGTCTATATCGGTATTTATGGTATTCCAGTCGATCAATTCGGCTATTTCTTTATGATTAATATCGCTATTATGACAGCCACGTCTTATTTAAATGGGAAGTTTGTGCTGAAGTTAGGTGCGGAAACCATGTTACAAATTGGTATTGCGGTACAATTTATTTCTGGAATTTGGTTATTTTTAACCGCACTTTTGGATTTCGGTTTTTGGTCAATGGCTATTGGTGTAGCCTTTTTTGTCGGACAAAACCCGCTCATATCGTCCAATGCCACAGCCTCTATTCTCGAAAAATTCCCAACGATGGCGGGTACCGCAAACTCATTAATGGGAAGTGTTCGTTTTGGTGTTGGCGCGGTGATGGGTTCTCTAGTAGCAAGCTTTAAAATGGAAACAGCTGCACCAATGCTCTATACAATGACAGCTTGCGTGTTTATTTCAGCCCTCTCTTACTATTTTCTGACTTATCGACATTCTAATTCAAGCAGCTAAATACTAAAAATTTTGTTCATAGCTAATAAAATAATTATTAGGTATGCATGGGAGCAATTGTTTCATTTAGAATAGTATTTTTGTGTAATTTAAAGTGAATACAACAGTCTTTCATTAAATTTTACACAAAACTCAAATCAATCCCACACCAATAGATTACCTTGATTAATTTAATAGATTTTAATCGTCAAAACCTTTTTGTATGATATTTACGAAATTTATCCCTCTATTTATTCATACAAGGAGTTAACTATGAGTTCAAAATGCCCTTTTTCGCATTTATCTACTACAAACTTGACTATGGGCAATGGCGCACCGGTAGCTGATAACCAAAACAGTTTGACTGCCGGTCCTCGAGGTCCATTACTTTCTCAAGATTTATGGCTTAATGAAAAATTAGCTGATTTCGTACGTGAGGTTATTCCTGAGCGTCGTATGCACGCTAAAGGCTCCGGTGCATTTGGTACCTTTACTGTCACACACGACATTACTAAATATACTCGTGCAAAAATTTTCAGCGAAGTAGGCAAGAAAACAGAAATGTTCGCACGCTTTACCACTGTTGCGGGTGAACGTGGTGCAGCTGATGCTGAACGTGATATTCGTGGTTTCGCATTAAAATTTTATACTGAGGAAGGT
>CAKVVS010000324.1:0-242 GCA_934834395.1 Parahaemophilus parainfluenzae
TTTGGTTCCCTTTATAAGCATACAAGGTTAACGAGCCACCTATCACTACAACCAAATAAGCAAGAATATACAAACCACGTGTAGGATCTGAAGCAAAGGCGTGTACTGACACTAAGATACCAGAACGAACTAAGAACGTACCCAGTAAGCAAAGTGAGAACGCCAAAATCGCTAAAAGCACAGTCCAAGCTTTAAAAGAGCCACGTTTTTCAGTAACCGCTAAAGAGTGGATTAATGCGGTT
>CAKVVS010000324.1:252-1760 GCA_934834395.1 Parahaemophilus parainfluenzae
CGCCCCAGCCGAGCTCATAATATGCCCACCAAGAACCGAGCACGATCCCGAGTGTTAAAAACACCCAAGCAGCGATCGTCCAAGGGCGTGACCATCTAGCCCAAGCGGAGTCTAATTTACCCGTCATTAATGAGGCGATCGCAAAGGCAAAGGCAACAGAAAAACCAACATATCCCATATAAAGTAATGGAGGATGGAAAATTAAGCCCACATCTTGCAACATTGGGTTGAGTTCTCTGCCATCTACTGGGAAGTCAGGGAATGTACGGGTAAATGGATTCGAGGTAAATAATACGAAGAGTAAAAAGCCGATGCTAATAATCCCCATAATACCTAATACACGAGCTACTGCTTCCTGTGGCAAGTGTTTGCTAAATAAGGCTACTGCTGCACCCCAAAGTGTTAATAACCAAATCCAAAGTAATAATGAGCCCTCATGTGAACCCCAAACTGCAGATAAACGATAATAAATCGGTAAGCTACTGTTAGAGTTATTTACCACATATTGCACACTAAAATCATTGACAGCAAAGAGATAAAACAATGCAGCAAACGCAATGGTTAAAGTGAAAAATAAACCATAAGTCATTGGACGAGCCAATGACATAAGTTGAGGATGACCTTTTTCAGCCCCCCATAATGGGAGAATGGCTAAAAAGAATGAAACGGCAAGGCTTAAAGCAAGCGCATAATTTCCTAATTCAGCAATCATTAGCGACCTTCTTGCGATTTTTGCTGGGTTTCTTTATAACGACGATCGGCTTCACTCTCGCCTTTTAGTTCTGCCCCCATTGGTTTATGCATTTTCTGCATTTTCTCACCTAATTCTGGCGGCACATAGTTTTCATCATGCTTAGCAAGCACTTCTGTAGCTTCCAATAAGGTTGGTTCTTTTAACACACCTTGCGCAACAATACCCTGCCCCTCACGGAAAAGATCCGGCAGAATACCTTCGTACTCTACTGTAATTGATGGACCAATATCATTTACATCAAAGCGAACTTTGAGACTTTTCGGATCTCGACTAACAGAGCCTTCAACCACCATACCACCAACACGAATACGTTGCCCAACTTCAGGTTTTTGATCAGGATTTCCATCTTTCCCTTCTACAACTTCCGAAGGTGTATAAAATAAATCAATATTTTGGCGAAGTGCATAAAGCACCAAACCTGTCGCAATCGAAATACCTAAAATCACAAAGATGATGATCGAAAGTCTTGATTTACGTCTTGGATTCATAGCGTATTTCCTTTATTTGTTTGGTTTAAACGAGCTTCACGTTGTTGCTCGCGTAACACTTCTTTTAATACTATTTTACGCCCCTTGACGCTTTGTATCGCCAAAATGATCATTGCCACAAGGCTAATGCCATAGGAAAGCCACACATAAAAACCGTAGCCTCCCATATTGATAAAATCACTCCAACTTTGGAAAAACATTTTCCGCTCCCTAAAATAAAAATAAAAAACTATTTCAGCTTACTTGCTAACTCTTTTACCCATGGG
>CAKVVS010000325.1:0-1746 GCA_934834395.1 Parahaemophilus parainfluenzae
TTTTTGTGCAACCTCATCCCAATGATCTTCATGTGTATGAGTTAAAATAATGGCATCAACATCTTTAAAAGTATCTTCTGCTTTCATCGGCAATTCCACAAGTGGATTACGCAAATGGCTATTTAATGTTCCTTCAAAGCCTGCATAACGTCCTTTTTCAGCAAGCATCGGGTCAATTAAAAAAGTTTTCCCTGCATAGTTTAGGCGACCAGTAGCATTGCGGATATGTTGGTAGCTATCAGTGTTTTTAGAGGCAAGATCTACGGCGAAAGTATTTGCGCTAATAGCCAATGCTGTAGTGCTAATTAAGGTTTTTAAGTTCATTGTTTTTCCTTTTCTATACGTTATTGAATGAATAAACATATTATAGTGAGAACAAGATTGCGTAAAAATGGATAAAAAATCAATAAACGTAATAATCGGGTCATTTCTGTGTTATGCTCATATCAAAGTAGGAGAATAAAATGAATACACCCACAGTTGCTTTGATTGTGTATGAACAAATGATGCCCATTCATTTTGCGATGGCATATTCCGTTTTTTCTATGTCGGATTTAAACGGCAAGCCGTTATTTGACTGTAAAATCGTTAGCGATTCGGACAACCTGACAAACTCGCTATTTCACATACATTTAGATGGAGGTTTAGAATGGTTGGATAATGCCGATATTGTTGTGATGACTGGATGGCATGATACTCAAGTAATGCCGAGTGAGGCTTTATTAACAGCATTACGGCAAGCATATCAACGTGGTGCGACAGTGGTGGGTTTATGTTATGGTGCCTATGTGTTAGCGTGCAGTGGTCTACTTAACGGCAAAAAAGCAACCACACATTGGCTAGGAGATAGTGATTTTACTTGTCGCTTTCCACAGGTGAAATGGGATTTAAATCCTATTTATTTAGAACAAGATCGACTGATTACCTCCGCAGGAACAGCCGCTTCCATGGATTGTTGTCTTTCTATTGTTCGTAAATTATATGGTGTGAAAATTGCCAATCATATTGCCCGAATACTGGTTATCCCTCCTCATCGTGAAGGCGGACAAGCACAATTTATCGAACGCCCTATTTCTCGTTCCACACCTAATCATAATATCAATGCGTTGCTTGCTTATTTAAATGAAAATCTGACCGCACTTCATTCGACTGATAGCCTTGCAGAACGTTTGTCAATGAGCCGTAGCACTTTCACCCGACATTTTCGTAAAGCAACCGGAATGTCATTAAATCAATGGTTAATTGAAGCAAGGCTACAACGAGCAAGAGAGCTTTTGGAAAGCACAGATTTATCTATTACAGATATTGCAGAACAAAGTGGATTTCATAGCGATACCGCCTTGCGTCAGCACTTCTTGAAAAAACATAAAATTTCACCGAATCGCTGGCGTAAGCAGTTTCAAATTGAGGATGTTTAGATCTTTTTATTTTAAAGTGCGGTCAGATTTTTAGATGTTTTTGCAAATTCAATTTAAAATTAAAACCGCTTGTTTGATCTAAACTCAGTCTATTCCTCTTCCCCTCCCTATCAAAAAGTTTGATAAGCGTTTGAAATAAAAAAGGTGAGATAAAATACTCACCTTCTAAACTCACATTTTGTAATTAGCCGAACACTTTTTCCAAGTGTGCTTGGTAGTCTGCTAAGTATTGTTCTACTTGTGGATTTTTAATCACATCGTTACATAAGAATGTTGGCAGACGGGTCAAGCCGATGAACTCGTTGAGTTTGTGGAAAGGCATGTACAC
>CAKVVS010000326.1:0-1746 GCA_934834395.1 Parahaemophilus parainfluenzae
GTTGTATCCATATATGAATTTCAATGCTTTAAAAAGCTATAAGATTGCCTATCAAACGACCTATAAGAACGCTAATAGAAATGCTTATAAAGTGTGCCAAAGCGCTAAAGTGAAGATAGTTATGAAAGAGATCAATAAGTTCGTGCTTTGTTGTAAAATCAATGGTTGGGAAAAGACAAAAGAGATTTATGATTTGTATTAGTGCAAAGGGGTGAACGAATTGGACCCCCCTTTATAGCAATATAAAAACAGGCTCCTCTGATTCACCTGTTATACACCTAATAATGAGTCGGGATTTTTTCCGAATGCAACAGGGATACCCTAAAATAGGACACCCTTTTACTCACCACAAAATTGTGGTGGCCCACAGCCACTACATTTTAAAAGCGCATGATCCGCGTTAGTAACTGACGCCCATTTTGGCTTCAGTGATTAGGTTAGTCGGTCACCAGGTGACTAACTTTGTAGAGTAAATTTTTTTACACTCCAAAATTGGGAGCAAATCTCCAAAATGAAAATGTAGTCGTCTATAACGACCACAAAAGATAAGATATTGCCGATTATATGGTTTAACTAAAAAAACGCATGGGCAACACCCATACGTTATTAGATAGATGCAATTAGTTTAGTTACCGCTCACCATTGTGGTGAACCTTGTCCAATCAATAGAGTAAAATTTTGAAACCACAAAATTGTGGTCTATTGATCTTAAACGCGTGGATGATGGCCACACGATTCGGTAAAATTCCCCCTACATCAAGAGCGGAAAGGTTCGCAGTTCATTTAGTCATTGTTTCGGGCGGATTCCATTGTTTTTGATAACCAAAAAGGCGGTTGTCAAAGTTATTGACATCTGAAATATTTTGGTCGGTGCAAATTTATGCCGATTGATAGCAAACTCCAACCTAAAATTTTAGTTGTGCATTTAGTGCACATCTGACTCTAAGGTGAGGGCTTTTAAATTGATTGATTTTATTCTGCTACACTTTTAAAGACGAAGCCAAAATTGGCTTGGTTAAAAACATATTCTTTTAAAGAACGCAAAATTGCGTGGTATTATGCTCTTCAGTCTTTTTATTTGTGGTCGTTTAGAACGACTACGAAAAGATTCGTTCAGTGAATTATTACTCTATTTTAGGATTTAAAAGAATATAAATAGCAAAACACTGACGGTTTTTTTTTCCAACAGCATGGATCTAAGAAATTAATTTAGTACTTCTCGCCTTTAAAGGCGTAAACTACTCCTAGGAAAGAGCATGATTAAATTTGAGTTCCTTTAAAGGAATGCAAAAAACTTCTATTACCTCTATACTCACGTTAATTTTTACGTCAGTCGTGCGTTTAAGATTGTAGTTACTGTTTAGTAACCACGAATAAGACTGGCCACGAAATTGTGGTGAGTAAGCTTCCCTTTAAGGGGGAGCAAAAAATAACTTTGATATTGTTCGTATTAATAACGAGTTTTCGGATGTCGGTTTTACCGACACCTGATATTCAAGTGCATATTTCTCATAAGCTACAACAGCGAAGCCAAAATTGGCTTGAGCGAAAAGTGTTATATTTTAGCTAGCATTGTAAACATTCAAGATACTACTTAATGAGCGGAAATTTTCGCCGATTGAATAATTCTGATTTAGGCTTATTCTACAGTCGGTAATACCGATTTTAGAAAACGGAAATTTGCGTTTTCAGAGGGGGGCTGAAAAATCAGCAGACTTAGTTCCGGTTGCTCTGAATGACCTGTTT
>CAKVVS010000327.1:0-1736 GCA_934834395.1 Parahaemophilus parainfluenzae
CATATAGATAATGTGGTACATAGCATTTGTGATCATATAGCTAAAAACACTCAACAAATAAAAAATTTATTTGAGTTATATGAGAAAAACAAAAGTGAGCCTATGGCTAGTTTATGCTGTCAGTATTTTGAGGGGCTTATTGGGCATTTAAGTTATACATCCCTAGGGCAGCAAGCTTTAATTACTGCATTCAACTTTAATAATGATGTAGTGACAAAAACGCAAAAACAAGTTGTAGCAAAAATAGCAGAATCATTAAAAAATTTATTAGATTCTTTTAAGAATTTTCTAAGCTCTCTTGCCAACATGGGGAATTTTTATCGTTTTAATCTCTATTCCTTTGATCGAATTGTTCAAGTTATCAGTAATGAAGTAGTACTAGCAGGTAGTTATAGAGAAAATGGCAAGCGGTACTATAAACGAACTGAAATCATGCGGAATATGGAAGAAGTTTATCGAAAAACCGGTGTATTTGGGCAAGAGGAATTCTTATCCGAAAAAAAAATTTTTAGTCATTCGAATAAATTAAAAGCATCACGAAAAAAACTCACTACAGAAGAGCTCATTCCTATAAGAACAGAACTTCCTAAAGGCTTAAAAGTAGATGATTTAGACTTTAAACGGGTAACTGAGCTCTCATCCAAACTTGATGGTGCAGCAAAACTGTTTGCTTTTTCAGCTATATTAGGCTTTTTTACTGAAGATTCCAGTTATACCAAAGAAGGGCAATGGGCAAATAATGCCACATTTGCTACTTTATTAGCCTTGACAGAAAAAGTTGCACCAAACAGCAATTTAGGATTTGAGTTTAAGCAGGTTGCTGGTCAACGCATGTCTTTAACAGCAATTAATAATGCAACAGGAGCAACATTCTCAAGCAGCTGGCAAGCTGCAAGGGCGGGGTTGTTTAATTTCGGCACAGCGCTGGCAGGTATTGGCGTATTAGTTGAAGTGGCAAATGCCCATGAAGCTAAATATAAAGGCGATGAAATAGACTATTGGGGGGCGGTATCTAGAGGTACTGGTTCTGCCTTAATAGCATTATCTCCCGCAACGTTAGGCACCGCGTTAACCATGATGGCATCCACATCAGCGAACGTGGCATTTGCCGGTGCTGCATTGCGTATAGCCGCAATGGCATTACCTTATGTGGGCGCAATATTGCTATTAATCGGTGTTGGTTTAGCATTGTTTAAGAAAAGCGACATGGAGCTTTGGATTAAACATAGCTTTTGGGGAGATAGTGATAATTATTGGGGAGAAGCTGTTGGGGCTTATGGCTGGGAAAATGAAAGAAAAATAGACAATTTTGCTCAGCAATTAGAAAACAGTATATTTAATACATCAAATCAGATGAATAAAAAATACTATAAGATCGAAATGCAAAGACTCTTTTCTATAACAGAAAAAATTAAGTTTGAAGCGATGGATAAACACCATATTCGAATGATTCATCCAAATATCACTAATTTAGCTATTGCTCAAGGGATTTCCATTTCACATAAAGCGATAATTAATCGTACAGGTAAAGCATTCAGGGTCAAAACCAGCCCACAAATTCACTTTAATGACAGCGAGCCTGGACAAGCAATACTATATTTTCCAAATTGGCAGATCGTAGATACGTTAACTGGTGAATCAGGACCTATTGATGAGCGTGATATTGTGAGCTTAGAAATAAAAGCGACTCTCCCGCGTCACGATCACGCAAGCGAAAATATCGAGTCAGATTTACA
>CAKVVS010000328.1:0-1729 GCA_934834395.1 Parahaemophilus parainfluenzae
AATTCGGGTTCAGGAATCCCCTTTTCATTACATTCTTGTGGCGTAATTCCTGTGACCATAACCGCTTCCGGGGCGGGTAAATAATCATTGGTTTGCTTGCAATACAACATAATAGGCTCACCAATGATATTGAAATCTGCATCGGTACGAATACCAGCAAATTGAGCAGGACGATCGCTTGCCGGATTGATACCAAAACTTTCGTAATCGTAGATAAAAAAACTAAAATTGTTTGCCATAATTAAGCCAAAATTTTATCTAAATAATATAAACAGAAAATTGCTGAAAGGCTGACAAGAACACCAAACCAGTTGATTTTGCTTATTTTTTCTTTGAAGAAAAATGCGCCGGTGATGGTGCCTAAACAAATAACACCAATATTCATTCCCGCAAAAACTAAAGTTGGGTTTTGTCCGAAGCTTTGGTGCGCTTTAATGTAAAACAGGATGTTGAAGAAATTCAATACACCTAAAATAATTCCACCAATAAAGCTTGGCACAGTCCATTGAGTGCGTTTTAGGAATAAATACAGGAACATGACACAAGCGGCTAATGAGAAAGCAATGAATAATGTGGTTGGGAATGCTCCCCCGCTTTTGGCTACTTGTTTGAATAAAATATCAATGGTGCCATAGCCAAACCAAACACCAATTAAGCCTAAAATACCTTTAAAAGTGACCGCACTTTGTTCATTCGATTTATTCAAGATACAGAATAAACCGATGAATGCCAAAATAATGCCAACGATTTTGGGCTGACTTAATGTTTCATGGAAGATAATAAAAGAGGCAACAATCGGTAGAAATAACGATAAGCGTTGTGCAGCATCTGAACGCACAATGCCAGCAAATTCAACTGCTTTAGACATAATGATAAATACAGTTGGTAATAAAATACCTAGCGCCAGGAAAATAGGTGTGCTATCACTTTGTGCTAGATATTCGGTAAATTCTAATCCTTTGAAATCAGGTTTGAGTAAGAAATAGCTTAATGAAATGGCGACAATATAGTTAAACGCAATTGCTTGTTCAATAATGATATTTTTCTTGCGCGCAACTTTGAGTAATACTGATACGGCAACACTACATAGAATGGCAAAAATAAGGTTGTGCATAATTCGTCCTAAATTCTCATAAAAATAACAATGAAAAAAGCGGCCAATGCTTTGACCGCTTAAAAAAACTACTCTGTTGCGCCAAAGCCACGCAAACCAACCACATGAACTTGTTCTTGGTTACCGGCGATTTTACGCACCAATTTATAGGTTGTCCCTTTTTCAGGGCTAATATTCTCTGGCGCGGCGATAAGTAATTGCATATCCAAACGTTCGCAAAGTTCGAACAAGGTGGAAATGGATTTACCATCCAAACGTGCAGCTTCATCCAAGAATAGCAAACGACATGGTACGATGTCTTTACCACGAATACGGCGGCTTTCCTCTTCCCAGCTTTGTACAACCATTAATAAGATAGACATACCCGTACCGATCGCTTCACCGGTCGATAATGCGCCACTTTCAGCACGTAACCAGCCATCTGCACCACGGAATACTTCAACTTCTAGCTCAAGGTAATTACGGTAATCCAATAATTCTTCACCGATAGTTTGTGCTGTGCGTTGGCCCATATCAATATGCGGGTTAATGCGTTGATAAAGTTTCGCAATGGCTTCAGAGAAAGTAATACGATTATCGCTGAATAAATCTTGATATTCTTCCTGTTTACCAGAC
>CAKVVS010000329.1:0-1704 GCA_934834395.1 Parahaemophilus parainfluenzae
CGCCAATATCATAAGAACGTCCGCCACTTGGCACTTCCATGCCGGTAAGCAAATAAATCAGCTGTTTGGCTGCACCGGATGGATATTTGGTCGGAATAACGCGCAATTCAATGTCATTTGCACCATGTAGTGATTGTTGAATAGCCTGAATCGCTTCAGGTTTATTGTCTTCAACTGCAATCACCACTTTTTCAGGGCGTAAAATATAACGTAAGATGCGAATCCCTTCGATCATTTCATCCGTGTAATCACGCATTAAGCGGTCATCACAGGTAATATAGGGTTCACATTCTGCGCCGTTAATAATTAAGAGTTTAACTTTCTTTTCAGCTGATTGGATTTTGGCGGCAGTCGGGAATACCGCACCACCTAAACCAGCAACCCCCGCTTGGTAAATACGATCAATAAGTTGTTCGACAGGTTGTGTGAAAAATTCTTCAAGTGGAAATTGCTCACGCCATTTATCCAAGCCATCCGCTTGAATATGAATCATATCCTCGGTTAAACCAGAAGGATGGGGCGCAACATGTTTTCCGATAAATTTTACCGTACCAGAAGTTGGGGCATGAACAGGTAAGGTTCTTAAGCCATCACCTTGTGTTAAAGGTTGACCTTTAAGCACATAATCGCCTTCTTTAACTAATACATTTCCCGCTGTGCCGGCATGTTGTTTAATTGGCACGTAAAAATCATGAGCAAGTTCAGATTGCTGAATAGGGGATTGGTTTGATTGAGATTTCATTTCAGGAGGATGAATACCGCCTTTAAAATCCCAGATTTTGCCGGATTTAAATCTTGTTAATACATCAGCCATTTGATTCCGACTCCCCAACCACTAATTTTTTCTCGATTTCTGTGGTATTTACGACTGGAATGACTAATTTAGGATCAAATTTCCAGTTCCAATTATCAATATCTTTTTTCACTTTAATCATGGAAATACAATCTGTTGGACAAGGTGCTACGCAAAGTTCACAGCCTGTACAGAGATCGGGAATAATAGTATGCATGGCTTTGTTTGTTCCAATAATGGCATCAACAGGGCAGGCTTGAATACATTTGGTACAGCCAATACACATATTTTCATCAATAAAGGCAACCATTTCTTCTGGTTCAGCGACATCATCCATTGCAGGCACATCAACGCCCATGATTTCGGCAATTTTTACGACTGTTGGACGACCACCTGGCACGCATTTTGTGATAACGTCACCATTAGCAATCGCTTCAGCATAAGGCTTACAGCCAGGATAGCCACATTGCCCACATTGGCTTTGCGGTAAGATGGCATCAATTTTTTCGACGATGGGATCTGCTTCGACTTTTAATTTAATCGAAGAAAAGCCTAAAATCGCACCAAAAATTAAAGCGAGAGCGGTTACTGAAATTAAGATAAACATTATTTTTTAGTGTTATTCCAAAATAAGCCGAGAAAAATCACTGTCACAGTAATAAACATTAAGAGATAAATCATTTTACTAATCCGGCGAAGCCCATAAAGGCGAGAGACATCAAACCGGCCGTAATTAATGCGATAGACGAGCCACGAAACGTAATGGGTACATCTGCAGCAACAAGACGTTCACGTAAGGCTGCAAATAAAACTAAAACTAACCCGAAACCTAAAGAGGCGCCAAAACCATAAATAACGGATTCGGTTAAATTGTGTGCCAAATTGACGTTTAATAATGCCACACCGAGTAC
>CAKVVS010000330.1:0-1698 GCA_934834395.1 Parahaemophilus parainfluenzae
ATACATCACAATTTACGGAAGTGCTACATCAAGCGGAAATTGCCGCAAGTAAAGACTTTACTGATTTATTTAGTTCTACTACACCATTAGGTTTATTAAGTTTAGCGGCTTGGGGCTTAGGTTATTTTGGTCAACCGCATATCCTTGCTCGTTTTATGGCTGCTTACTCGGTGAAATCTCTTATTAAAGCACGCCGCATCAGTATGACATGGATGGTGATTTGCCTCACGGGTGCGATTGGTATTGGCTTCTTCGGTATTCCTTATTTCTTTGCTAACCCTAATGTGGCTGGTGTGGTAAATAATGAACCAGAACAAGTCTTTATTGAACTGGCTAAATTGCTCTTTAATCCATGGATTGCCGGTATTCTACTCTCTGCGATCTTGGCAGCAGTCATGAGTACACTTTCTGCACAATTATTAATTTCTTCAAGTTCTATCACTGAGGATTTTTATAAAGGTTTTATTCGTCCAAAAGCTTCTGAAAAAGAATTAGTTTGGCTAGGTCGTGCAATGGTTTTAGTTATCGCGGGCATTGCGATTTGGATTGCACAAGATGAAAACAGCAAAGTATTAAAACTCGTTGAATTTGCCTGGGCTGGCTTTGGTTCTGCATTTGGTCCTGTCGTGCTTTTCTCCTTATTCTGGAAACGTATGACTTCATCAGCAGCGATGGCTGGAATGGTTGTCGGCGCAGTGGTTGTCTTTGCTTGGAAATCGGTGATTCCTGAAACCAGTGAATGGTTTAATGTCTATGAAATGATCCCAGGATTCATCCTTGCTAGCCTGGCGATTATTGTGGTTTCTCTCCTTTCCGCAGAACCTGAAAATGAAGTTAAAGAAACCTTTGAGAAAGCAGAAAAAGCCTATAAGGAAGCAAAATAATGATTGATTTTCGTCCTTTTTATCAACAAATTGCCACCACAAATTTATCTGCTTGGCTAGAAACATTGCCTTTGCAGTTAAAAGAATGGGAAAAACAAACCCATGGTGATTATGCAAAATGGTCAAAAATCGTGGACTTTCTCCCTGATTTGCAGGCAGATACTATCGATTTAAAAAATGCGGTGAAATCTGACCGCACTTCCCCACTTTCAGAGGGCGAAAAACAACGCATTATCCATCATTTGAAGCAATTGATGCCGTGGCGAAAAGGACCTTATCATTTATTTGATATTCACGTGGATTGCGAATGGCGTTCTGATTTCAAATGGGATCGTGTTTTGCCTCATCTTGCACCATTAAAAGATCGTACCATTTTAGATGTGGGCTGCGGTAGCGGCTACCATATGTGGCGAATGGTTGGTGAAGGCGCAAAAATGGTCGTTGGTATTGATCCTACCGAGCTTTTCCTTTGCCAATTTGAAGCGGTTCGAAAATTACTAAATAACGATCGTCGAGCTAACTTAATCCCATTAGGTATTGAAGAAATGCAACCACTTGCGGCATTTGATACCGTATTCTCAATGGGTGTGCTTTATCATCGTAAATCACCGCTCGATCATCTCACACAGCTAAAAAACCAATTAGTAAAAGGTGGCGAATTGGTGTTAGAAACCTTAGTGGTTGATGGTGATGCCAATACAGTCTTAGTGCCATCAGATCGCTATGCAAAAATGAAGAACGTGTATTTTATTCCTTCCGTTGCAGCGCTCATCAATTGGTTGGAAAAGGTCGGCTTTACTAATGTGCGTTGTGT
>CAKVVS010000331.1:0-1694 GCA_934834395.1 Parahaemophilus parainfluenzae
TAATCAAGATCCATTGATTGTCGAGACTTTAGTTGAAGTGTTAGCACAAGATGGTATCCAATTACATACCAAAGCATTACCAGAAGAAGTCGTGAAAAATGCGGATGGTTCACTTACCTTGAAATTACAAGATGGTCGTGAAACCACAGTGGATACGTTAATTTGGGCGATTGGTCGTGAACCTGCAACGGATGTGATCAATCTTGAAGTAACAGGGGTGAAAACGAATTCACGTGGACAAATTATTGTTGATAAATACCAAAATACAAATGTACTTGGTATTTATGCGGTAGGTGATATTATCGAAGGTGGTATTGAATTAACGCCAGTTGCCGTGGCGGCAGGTCGTCGTTTGTCTGAGCGTTTATTCAATAACAAACCAAATGAGCATTTAGATTACAATCTTGTGCCAACCGTCGTGTTCAGCCATCCGCCAATTGGTACAGTGGGTTTAACTGAACCGCAAGCGATTGAGCAATATGGCGAAGAACATGTGAAAGTGTATAAATCCTCTTTCACAGCAATGTACACCGCTGTCACTGAACATCGCCAACCTTGCCGGATGAAATTAGTGTGTGTCGGCAAAGAAGAGAAAATCGTGGGCTTACACGGCATTGGTTTCGGTGTGGATGAAATGATTCAAGGTTTTGCTGTGGCAATCAAAATGGGGGCAACTAAAGCAGACTTTGATAATACGGTGGCAATTCACCCAACAGGTTCTGAAGAATTTGTGACAATGCGTTAATTGCAGATAAAAAAAGTGCGGTCAAAATCTCTGATGTTTTTGACCGCACTTTTTATTGTGATTTGTTATTAGGCTGCTGCGCGATTGCCTAATGTACCATCATCTTCCATTTCTTTAGCCACACCGACGACCTCAGCAATTTTGTCACCTTCTTTGAAGAATACGAAACCACCATGTTCCATTTTGACCCAAGGTTCATCTTTGGTGAGAGGGAAAGTCGTAATGATGGTGACTTTGTCGCCATCTTTTGCGTAATCATTAAAATCGATGACGCCATCATCATCAATGCGGTGTGCTTTACCAAAAGGGGCTTTACGTGTTAAGTAATGCAAATTGGTTGAACAGTGGGCAATCATCCATTCTCCATTTGAAAGAATGAAGTTAAAGGTCCCTTTTTGTGAGAGCTCTTTGGTAATGTCTTGAATGGCTTCAAAAATTTCCATTTCAGACGGTTTACGACGGAAGCGATTTTTCAAATATTCCGCCATATAACAAAATGCCGCTTCTGAATCAGTTGAGCCAATAGGTTGGCAGAAACTCTCAGACATATCCGGTACATCTTTTAAATTACCATTGTGAGCAAAGACCCAGTTTTGTCCCCAAATTTCACGAATAAAGGGATGGGTGTTTTCAATGGTTACCCCTCCTTGCGTTGCCTTACGAATGTGAGCAATCACATTGAGCGATTTAATTTTGTATTGTTTTACACAATCTGCAATTGGGGATTGTGATGCAGCGTGGTTATCGCGAAAAATACGCACACCACGACCTTCAAAAAAAGCGATACCGAAGCCATCTGAATGGCAGTCGGTAAGACCAGCACGACGACGGAAACCTTCAAAAGAAAAGACAATATCCGTCGGTGTATTACAGTTCATTCCGAGTAATTGACACATAAATTCCTACAACTTATTTTTATATTTTTATAACCTTATAATGTGTGCTGATT
>CAKVVS010000332.1:0-1688 GCA_934834395.1 Parahaemophilus parainfluenzae
TATTCCACCGTTTAACGTGTTCGTCAGTGAATTCAGTATTGCTGTTGCCGGTATTTACGCAGGTAAAACTTGGTTAATGGTGTTCTGTTTAATTTTACTTACTATTGTGTTAGCTGGATTGTCTTTAATGGTATTAAAAACCGTATTAGGTAAACAACCGGATAATGTTGAAGTGGGGGATGTGAACAAAGTTTCACTCGTGGCGATGGCAATTTTATTGTTATTCATGTTTATTATGGGTATTCATATTGCCGAACCAATTTTGCAGTTATTAAAAAGTGCGGTCGGAATTGTACTCGGATCTGAACAAGTGTCCTTTGGTGAAATGTTAGTTTTACCTTGGCAAAGTTTAGCGCAATGATCGACAGGAGGATAAATATATGGAATTAACTAAAAATACATCAGTCGATCCAGCCAAAATGATTGGCAAAAATTACATTGAAGCAGTCAATGCAAAATTTCCAAATACCATTTTGGATGAGGAGTGGTCAACACCAAATCAGGTTACCCTTACCATTAAAACCAATATGTTACCTGATGTGGTTGAATACCTTTATTATCAACATGAAGGTTGGTTACCGCTGGTATTCGGGAATGATGAGCGTTCAATTCATGGTAACTATGCAGTGTACTACGTGCTTTCCATGGAAGGGGAAGTGAAAACTTTTATCACCATTAAAGCCTTAGTTGATCCTGTGAGCTTAGAATTTCCGTCTGTGACACCAAAAGTCAAAGCAGCGGTTTGGGGCGAACGTGAATTATTCGATATGTATGGTTTGAAAGCCGTCGGTTTACCAGACCAACGCCGCTTAGTATTGCCAGATGATTGGCCGGATGATCTTTATCCATTACGTAAAGACTCCATGGATTACCGTTTACGTCCCGATCCAACAACCGCGACAGAAACGTACGAATTTATTAACGAAAAAGGCGAAGCTCGTATCGTTCCACTTGGTCCGTTACATATCACTTCGGATGAACCTGGACATTTCCGTTTGTTCGTGGATGGGGAAGATATTATTGATGCGGACTATCGTTTGTTCTATGTGCACCGTGGTATGGAAAAATTGGCGGAAACCCGTATGGATTACGACCAAGTTAACTTCCTGGCTGACCGTGTGTGCGGGATTTGTGGTTTCACTCATAGTGTGGCCTACGCCAATTCTGTGGAAAGCGCTTTAGGGATTAAAATTCCAAAACGAGCTGAATGGATCCGTGCGATTTTATTAGAAGTAGAACGTTTACACAGCCACTTATTAAACTTAGGTCTATCTAGCCACTTTACCGGCTTTGATACTGGCTTTATGCAATTCTTCCGTGTTCGTGAGAAATCCATGACCTTGGCAGAAGTGCTAACCGGTGCACGTAAAACCTATGGTATTAACCTTATCGGTGGTGTGCGTCGCGATATGTTGAAACATCAACGTGAGCAATGTATTAAACTTATCGGTGAAATGCGTGAAGAACTCAAAACCTTAACCGATATTTTATTAAATACACCGAATATGGAACAACGTACGGTAGGTGTCGGTGTCTTGGCAAAAGATATCGCTCGTGACTTTAGTCCGGTTGGTCCAATGATTCGTGGTTCTGGCTTTGCGCGTGATGTGCGTAAAGTACACCCATTCTCCGGTTATGGCGATATCCCTTTCAATCTCTTCACTGAAGCAAATGGTGATGTATTATCC
>CAKVVS010000333.1:0-1686 GCA_934834395.1 Parahaemophilus parainfluenzae
GTCAATGTATATGGTTTGTTTGATGCTTTTGCTTTCTTGATTTCAGTGTCAACAAGTGGTTTTACTTTTTTAGCCATAAGACATCTGTTTATGTATATAAAAATAGGTATTAATATGTTTTTTAGTAACCAAGAAATCTAGCTTGATTATGATAAGTTACCATTATGGTTACTAAAAAATTGAAATATGATGATATACTATGAATTATAAATGGTGTTTTGAAATAAGTAAATTATTGATTTGATAATAAAATTGTACATGGTGAAATGTTATGAGTTATAAAGTTAATTTTTGGTTTAAAAATTTAATGTCATATAGGCTGACGAAGCCCTTAGATTGGGATCTTAATGAATTACAACGCCAGTTGTCAGATTGTGAATTTCATCCTTGTGGTTCACAAGATCAAAGTAAATTTGGCTGGACGAATCCGTTGAAAGGCAGCGAATTATTGCATTTTTCAGTGGGTAAACACATTTTGTTGGTCGCTAAAAAAGAAGAGAAAATGTTGCCGGCAAATGTGGTGAAACGTGAATTAGATGAACGCATTGAAAGCCTTGAGCAAAAAGAAAACCGTAAATTGAAAAAAACGGAAAAACAAACATTAAAAGATGATGTGGTGATGAATTTATTACCACGTGCATTCACTAAAAATCAGCAAACTGCCGTATGGATTGATACTGAAAATAACCTTGTTCATGTCGATGCGGCATCCAGTAAACGTGCAGAAGATGCCTTAGCATTATTGCGTAAATCACTTGGTTCGTTACCGGTTGTGCCGTTGGCTTTTGCCAATGAACCTTCGACCATTTTAACGGATTGGATTGTGCAGGAAAAAATCCCGCATTGGTTGGTGGCATTAGAAGAGGCTGAATTGCGTGGAAGCCAAGAAGACAGCGTGATTCGCTGTAAGAAACAGCCTTTAGAAAATGAAGAGATTCTGGCGCTTTTACAAGATGGCAAAAAAGTGGTGAGCAAGCTCGCATTAGAATGGGAAGATACGCTGACGTTTGTATTTAATGAAGATTGCACGCTCAAACGTTTAAAATTTGCTGATGCCGTGCGTGAGAAAAATGTGGATATTTTAAAAGAAGATTATGCACAACGCTTTGATGCTGATTTTGTATTAATGACAGGCATTTTATCCAAGTTAACCGAAAACTTGCTTGATGAATTCGGTGGCGAGAAAGTCAGATTAGGCTAGTTTTAATCATGAAATAAAAAAGGCGAACATGATGTTCGCCTTTCTTTTTGCTAAGCTTAATTAGCCCATACCGTATTTTTTCAATTTCTTACGCAATGTACCACGGTTAATACCGAGCATATTTGCCGCACGGGTTTGGTTACCGCGGGTGTATTGCATAATCATATCTAACATCGGGTGTTCAACTTCCGCTAATACTAATTCGTAAAGATCATTCACATCTTGACCATCTAATTGTGATAAGTAATTGCGTAAAGCTTGTTTTACTGAATCACGTAATGGTTTGTTTGTTACTTGTGATTGAGAGTTTAAAACTGAAACGGTTAACGCTTCAGACGGACTACGTTGTTGTTCTAACATTTTTCTTTATCCAAAATTGAATTTAAAAAATCTTCCAGCACAATTAACTGCTCTTTCGGTTCATTAATTGCGTTAAAAGTCTGTCTAAAAACGGAATCGGGTTGAATTCCCTGTAAATACCAAGC
>CAKVVS010000334.1:0-1684 GCA_934834395.1 Parahaemophilus parainfluenzae
TCCGCTTCAATATACCCTTTACCAAATGCACCGCCGTCTTCGGTCATTTTTACAATGCGATCCATCATCAACATGGTTGGTGCTGGAAGTTGCGGGCCTTCTTTACCAAATAACTCACCACGACCAGAAGCTAATAAATCTTCATAAGTGTAGCTGCTTTTGATGTTGGGTGTACAGGTGTTTTCCATTTTTTATTTCCTTGTATATATAGTTTTGCTTGATTACAAACAATAAGTGCAGATTCTATGGGGATTTATAAGAAATGTAAACAGCGAACACTTGTTAGCTCAACTTGTCGGATCAGTCAGTAAAATTAAGATAAAAGAAAAGCGAACACAAGGTTCGCTTTAAAGAAATTAAGATTTAAAGAAATCTAACCAGTTTTTTTTCGGCGTTTCCGAACGGAAAGCAATTCGATTTTGAATTAAACGTGCAATAGGCTCTTTGCCTTTGGCATATTCTTCTTTCTCTTCCAATAAATCGCGGTCAAATAGGATTTTGGCTGTTTGATAAATATCCTCGACTTGGTAAATAAAGAACTGCTCATTTTTCACCGCCTCAACCACTTCATCAGATAAGCTTAGTTGTTGAATCGTCGTCGCAGGAATAATCACACCTTGTTTGCCCGTTAAACCTCGACGTTGGCAAATGGTGAAAAAGCCTTCAATTTTGTCATTCACTCCGCCTACTGCGTGCACCAAACCAAATTGGTCAATGGTACCGGTAATCGCAATATTTTGTGGCAACGGCAAATCAGATAACGCGCTGACTAATACGGAGAAAATAGCTAGAGACGCACTGTCACCATCAATTTCACCATAGGACTGCTCAAATACTAAAGAAGCAGAAAATGGTAACTGTGATGGCAACTCTAAGATACTTGCCAAGCAAGCTTCAGAAATCATCATACCTTTTCCGTGAAGGTTACCCGCTAATTCGTTTTTACGTTCCACATCCACGACTTCACCATCACCAAACTGCACTAAACAGCTGATACGAGAAGGTTCACCGAAACAAACGGGGGTGCCCGGATATTCAATAACAGACAAGCCATTAATCTGCCCAACAATTTCACCGTTGGTTTCTACATAAATTTGCTCGTTCAGGATATCCGCATAAGTACGTTCACGTAAAAAACCGTGCTGTTCGTTCTTTTGTTTAAAAGCTTGCTCAAAATCAACCGCACTTAAGGTTTGTTTTTGTGACAACGTCGCAGCATTAAGCAACATTTCTGTTATTTTTAACGGGGAAATGTTAATTAAAAAGCGATCTTCACTCTTACGCACCAATAACTGATAGAGTTTATTTAATGCGGTTAAATCTAAATCGAGCTCATATTTTGAGGCTAATGCCAACACATAATTGGCCCAATTTTCTTGTGCTTTAGGTTGTGCAACAGAATAATAACTTTCAATTTCAGCATAATTAGCCAAGCTATAAAGATCTTCTTCTAACTCACCTAAGGTCGCAATTTCAGTGCGGTTGCCTAAAATCACCACTTTTAAATTAAGTGGATAACTTGGAATATCACAAGGCAAGGTTTTAAATGGATGGGCTGAATACCAATTAAAAGTTTGCGTTTGTAAAATATGTTTTAAGCGTTGCCATAAATCAAATTGGCTTAACATCGTTGCTGCATTTAAAATCAAAACGCCCCCATTGGCTTGATGCACTAAACCTGGCG
>CAKVVS010000335.1:0-1679 GCA_934834395.1 Parahaemophilus parainfluenzae
CATCGCAGAATATGCCGATCTCAAAATCAAGATGTTCCCAGCAAAAGGCGCATTACTTGTTATGGGTCACCGTATCAATAAAATGGTGATTAACCGCTGTCGTAAACCGGCAGATGCGGACATTCTTGTGCCAGGGGATACCATTTGTGTTATCGGTACAACCTCTAGCCGTATTCCTTACGATCAAATTGACAACATGGAAGTCACCCCGGAAGAAGTGGATATCTTATTCCGTGAAGGGGAAAAACTTGCGCCAAGCTTGCGTCATACTCGTGTATTACGTGCTTATGCCGGAGTGCGTCCGTTAGTGGCATCTGATGACGACCCATCTGGTCGTAACGTAAGTCGTGGTATCGTGTTACTTGACCACGCAGAACGTGACGGCTTAGATGGCTTTATTACCATCACAGGTGGTAAATTAATGACATATCGCTTAATGGCAGAATGGGCAACGGATCTTGTTTGTAAAAAACTCAATAAAACAGCACGTTGTACAACAGCTGAGCGTCCATTACCGGGTTCAAGCGAAAGCCGTGCAGAAACCAATCAGAAAGTCATTTCACTTCCAAGTACGATTCGTTATTCAGCGGTGTATCGTCATGGTTCTCGTGCAACTCGTTTATTAGATAAAGAGCGTCTTGATCGTTCAATGGTGTGCGAATGTGAAGCTGTGACAGCGGGCGAAGTTCGTTATGCTGTGGATGAATTAAATGTGAATAACTTAGTGGATTTACGTCGCCGTACTCGTGTGGGTATGGGGACTTGCCAAGCTGAGCTTTGCGCATGTCGTGCTGCGGGTTTAATGCATCGTTTTGAAGTGGCAACGCCTCGCCAATCTACCACACAATTAACCTCTTTCATGGAAGAGCGTTGGCGCGGTATCGAACCTATTGCATGGGGCGAAGCGATTCGTGAAGCCGAATTTACTTCATGGATGTATGGCAGTGTGTTGGGCTTAAATGATGTTCAACCGCTTGAAACTGACAAACAGCAAGGGACGGATAACAATGAATTTTGATGTAGTGATTATTGGTGGCGGTCTTGCAGGTTTAACTTGCGGCATCGCCCTACAAGAACAAGGCAAACGTTGTGTCATTATTAATAACGGCCAAGCGGCGATTGATTTTGCATCCGGCTCATTAGATTTATTAAGCCGTTTACCAAATGGTGCGTTTGTTAAAAATATTCCTGAAAATTTGACCGCACTTGCAGCTCAATTACCACAACACCCTTATAGCATTATGGGTGCTGAACGCGTATTAGCGAAAGCGCAAGATTTCGAAAAATTAGCGGAATCATTAAATTTAGATTTAATTGGCTCAAGTACAGAAAATCATCTTCGTGTAACGGGTTTAGGTAGTTTACGCGGTGCATGGCTTTCACCAAATAGCGTGCCAACCGTGCAAGGCGAAACCCCATTCCCTTATAAAAAAATTGCGGTTTTAGGCATTGAAGGCTATCACGATTTCCAACCAGAATTATTGGCGGATAACCTTACACTCAATCCACAATTTGCCCATTGTGAAGTGAAAACGGGCTTTTTAAATATTCCTGAATAGAATCGTGTTTACTGTAGAAGCATCTTAATTGATGACACACCTCTTTAAATATTTTTCCTGTAAGAGTACGGTAAATACTACATTCGTCCGGAATATCATAAAAATCACCCAATTTAATAT
>CAKVVS010000336.1:0-1677 GCA_934834395.1 Parahaemophilus parainfluenzae
CGCTTATATCGTTGGGGGCTGTTTGCGTGATTTATTATTAGGTAAACATCCAAAAGATTTTGATGTAGCAACAAATGCACGTCCCGACCAAATTCAAGCGGTATTCCAACGTCAATGCCGTTTAGTCGGTCGTCGTTTCCGCCTTGCGCATATTATGTTTGGTCGTGATGTAATCGAAGTGGCCACATTCCGTGCTAGCCATTCGGACGCGCGCAGCGAAAATCAAGCAAAACAAAGCGATGAAGGGATGTTATTACGTGATAACGTGTACGGCACCATTGAACAAGATGCGGAGCGCCGTGACTTCACCGTAAATGCCCTTTACTACAATCCGCAAGATAATACATTGCGTGATTACTTCAATGGGATTGATGATCTGAAAAACGGAAAATTACGTCTGATTGGTGATCCGGTGACCCGCTATCAAGAAGATCCCGTGCGTATGTTACGCTCTGTGCGCTTTATGGCGAAATTGGATATGTTCTTGGAAAAACCAAGTGAACAACCCATTCGTGAGCTTGCACCATTGCTGAAAAATATTCCACCGGCGCGTTTATTCGATGAAAGCCTAAAATTATTGCAGTCTGGCAATGGCGTAAAAACTTATAAATTACTTCGCCAATATGGCTTATTTGAACAGCTTTTCCCAAGCTTAACACCTTATTTTACCGAAAAAGAAGACAGCCTTGCAGAACGCATGATTTTAACTTCGTTAAATTCAACTGATGAACGCATTGCCGATAAATTACGCATTAATCCAGCCTTCTTATTTGCGGCATTCTTCTGGTATCCATTGCGCGAAAAAGTAGATGTGCTGAAAAATGAAGGTGGCTTAAACAATCACGATGCTTATGCCCTTGCAGGCAATGAAGTGCTTGATCAATTATGCCGATCATTAGCCGCACCTCGCCGTCATACATCCGTCATTCGTGATATTTGGATGTTGCAATTACAACTGCTTAAACGCACCGGTTCTCACCCTGCTCGCACAATGGAACATCAAAAATTCCGTGCGGCCTTTGATTTATTGGCGATGCGTGCTGAAGTAGAAGGCGGTGAAACCGTTGAACTCGCAAAATGGTGGCATGAGTATCAGCTCAGTAATCAAGAACAACGTCGCCAGTTGGTTCAAGAACAACAAAAATTGCATCCTGCACCGAAGAAAAAATATTATCGAAGACGTAAACCTAAGGCGGCTAACTAATGGTTCAAGTGTATATCGCCCTTGGCAGCAATTTAAATACGCCGACAGAACAATTAAATTCGGCATTAGAGGCAATTTCTGCACTGCCTAATACCGAATTAAAATCGGTGAGTGGATTTTATCAAAGCAAACCATTAGGCCCGCAAGATCAACCGGATTATGTAAATGCGGTGGCGATGATCGAAACCACTCGCCCACCTTTAGCTTTGCTCGATGAATTGCAACGTATCGAAAATGAACAAGGTCGCGTGCGTTTACGTCGTTGGGGTGAGCGTACACTGGATTTGGATATTTTGCTTTATGGCGATCAAATCATTCAAAATGAACGCTTAACCGTGCCTCATTATGATATGAAAAACCGCGAATTCGTGATTGTGCCGCTTAATGATATCGCTCAAGATTTGGTTTTACCGGAAGGTGAAAAAGTTGCAGATTTGGTGAAAGCGTTTGAAAATCATCAAATGCATAAAATC
>CAKVVS010000337.1:0-1658 GCA_934834395.1 Parahaemophilus parainfluenzae
TCGCTATCTTCTGTATGCTGAATACCCGATAAACGATTAATAATCACCATCCCTTGAAAATCTTCTAAAAACAGCATATTGCTGCCTTGACCTAAAAATAAGACAGGGAGATTTTCAGCTTGCGCTTTTTGCCAAGCTTGTTGGATTTGTTCAATCGATGTAGCTTCAATGATTTCACGTGCATTTGCCGGAATATTGAAGGTGTGAAACGGTTGTAAACTTTGCATTAACTTTCCTTAAAAAAACGTGTGAGGAAGCGTGATTTTAACCATCGTACCACCTTGCTCCCTTTTTGAAATTGTAAGCTGAGCATTTAATTGGCGACTGCGTTCAGTCATGATATTTAAACCATAATGCCCTTCTGGCTCGTCTAACGTTGGAATCCCAACGCCATTATCTTGCACAAGAATCTCGTATTCCCCTTCTGCATTGATATGCGCTTTCACCTCAATCAACGTACCTTTTGAGTGTTTGATCGCATTCAATGTTGCTTCACGCACAATTTGCAGAACGTGCACTAATTCTTGTGGATTTAAACTTTGCGATGGCAAACTGCAGTCCACAGTCATTTGCATCTTCGTTTGCGAACGCAAGCTTTCGATAACTTGCTCCAAAGCAACCTGTAGGTTGGCTTCTTGTACCGTTAAACGGAAGGTCGCTAATAATTCTCGTAATTGAGAATAACCATCTGATAAGGCTTGCTCAAATTCTCTAATGATCGCAATGCTTTTCTCTTTTGATTCCTCGTCTTCTTTCTTCAAATTATGCTTTAATAGCGTTAATTGAATTTGTAAGAAAGACAGCACTTGCGCCAATGAGTCATGTAATTCTCTCGCAATAATTGACCGCTCTTCCATCAGCAAAAGTTGCTCTTGTTGGCGTTGCGTTTTATGTGAATACAACGCTTTTGCCACCATTTGCCCTAAATTTTTCATCATGCGTGGATCAGGACAAGGCAAACCGGCTTGCCACGAGAGCACCGCCAAGTTTTCATTTTCAATAGAAAGTTCTTCAACTTGAAGTGATTGTTTAGGATCTTTTTGACCAAAAGAAATTTCCCAATGTTCTGAGCCGAAAATTTCTAACTCGATGTAGCGTAAATGTTCGCTAACACGAATATGATTGAGCACTTGGCTGAGAATTTTATCATTAATCTTCGTGGGCGTAAGTAACTGTGAACTTTGATACAATGTGGTTAAAGAGCGGTTCGTTTGACGCAACTTTTGGGTTTTCTCATTAACGGCATCTTCTAAACGTGAGTAAAGTCGCCCTAACTCCGAGGACATTTGCGTAAACACTTTCGCTAAAACCCCCAGTTCATTATTGCTCGCGGTATCTAGCGGAATATGATTAAACTGCCCCATTTGTACTTGCATACTGGCTTTGGTCATCAGCTCTAGCGGTTTCACGACTTCACGCTTCATATACCAAATGACATAAGACACCATGGCTAAAATAAGCAACATAGAAATACACAGCACCGAAACCGCAATGATCCATTTCTTTTCAGCAAAACGTTGTAATTCCAACACGAAATCATCCACATCTTGCACATAACTTTTTAGTTCAGCATGATATTTCTCGATTTGATGGCTACTCGCTAAATCAGACATCATCATCCAGCGTTGAAGGATTTTTTGATAAGACGCTTTTATCCC
>CAKVVS010000338.1:0-1656 GCA_934834395.1 Parahaemophilus parainfluenzae
ATACAAGCTTGCCGCGAGGTGTAATTGAGGCTGTGACAGGGTCAGTCGCAATAAAGAATGCACCGAACATCATGGCGCCGCTAAAGAGTTGGCTAATCATACTTAAATGATGATGGCCTGACATCGCAGTGATAGTCGCTAAGGTCACAAAGGTCACGAGCATTGAAACGGGAATTTGCCAGTGAATTTTTTTCTTTAAGATTAATACAATCCCACCAAGCATAAAGGCGAGGTTGACTTGCCACCAGCCTTCAGCGAAGTCAGTCCCGTTTTGTAATAAAATCGGTAATTTTACAAAATCATGAAATACGCTTTCATCGCCTTGATGGAGTTTATAAAAGATCTTCGCACTGTCTAATGGTGTTGCTTGTGTAATGCCATCAATGGAATGGACAAGTTGACTTAAGCTAAAACCGTCAGTGGTTAAGCCATTGAAAATTAAAGAAAGAGAGTCCGAAAATGTTGGGGGTTCATTCAATAATGAAATAGGCGGCATCCAACTTGTCATTTGTAGAGGGAAAGAAATCAATAGCACCACATAACCCACCATAGCCGGATTAAATGGGTTTTGTCCCAAGCCACCATAAACATGTTTACCTAGAATAACAGCGGAAAGCGTACCGATTAAAATCACCCAATAAGGTGCATAAGGCGGAATTGCCATGGCTAAAATTAAGGCAGTAAGCACCACGCTAAAATCTGAAATATAGACCAGGTTTGGCTTATTGCGTAATTTGGTCACAATAAACTCAAGCAATAATGCGAAAGAAATAGCCAAAGCAGATTGCACCAAAACACCCATTCCAAAATAATAAATCTGCGTGAGCATGGCAGGCAGCATGGCTGCAATCACCCACAACATAATGCGGGCGGTTAATTTGCCTGAATGGGTATGAGGCGAACTCTCCATTTTTTTAAACATAATTTTTTCCTGCGTTATTCTGTTTCTTTGGCTGCTTCAGCGGCGGCTTTTTTGGCTTTGGCTTTGGCAATAGCTGCTGCAATAGCCGCTTTTTTCGGATCAAGTGCGGTTGGATTTTCATCTGTTTTTTCTACCGCACTTTCAGTTTCATTTGTGGTAACTATTTCAGTTTGAGCCACGGCTTTCTTTGCTTTGGCTCTTGCAATGGCAGCGGCTACAGCCGCTTTTTTGGGATCAAGTGCGGTTGGATTTTCATCTGTTTTTTCGACCACACTTTCAGTTTCATTTGTCGTAATAGTTTCACCTTGGGCGGCGGCTTTCTTCGCTTTCGCTCTTGCAATGGCTGCAGCTACAGCCGCTTTTTTTGGATCAAGTGCGGTTGGATTTTCATCTGTTTTTTCGACTGCACTTTCAGCTGTATTTGTCGTAACAGCTTCACCTTGAGCCGCGGCTTTCTTGGCTTTGGCTCTTGCAATGGCAGCTGCTACTGCGGCTTTTTTCGGATCAAGTGCGGTTGAGTTTTCATCTGTTTTTTCGACCGCACTTTCAATTGAATTTGTCGCAGTAGATTCAACTTGAGCTGCCGCTTTTTTCGCTTTCGCTCTTGCTAGAGCAACTGCAACAGCTGCTTTCTTTGCCTCTTTTTCGTCAGTTTGTGACGGTGTTGTATCCGTCACTGTGCTTGTGCCTGCTTGCGCTTGTTGTTTAGCTAGACGGCGAGCCTTACGTTGCTC
>CAKVVS010000339.1:0-1655 GCA_934834395.1 Parahaemophilus parainfluenzae
GGTGAAACCAATGCCACATAAAATCGCTACGGCAAAAATTTGTTTGAAGTCGATACCTTGAGGAAGCTTTGCAATGCCCAGTTTAACGGAAAGATAACTGAAACCAAATACACCAAGTGGTTTTCCGATAATTAGGCCAAGAGAAATCGCGAGCAATAATGGTGATGCCAGCATGCTGAGATCAATGCCATCAAAGCTTACCCCCGCATTGGCAAAAGCGAATAATGGCAGAATAATAAAGGATGACCAAGGTGCAAGAATATGCTCAAAGTCATGTAACGGCGTTTCGCCATTTTTACCTTTCAATGGAATACAAAATCCGATGATAACGCCTGCAAGGGTAGCATGTACACCTGATTTTAATACCGAAGCCCATAAGATTGTTCCCACCACCATATAGGCACAAAGTGCGGTCACTTTAAAGCGATTTAATGCGATAAGTACAGCAATTGCAATGGCAGCAAAGACGAGTGCCTGCACACTTAATCCATGGGAGAAGAAGAGTGCAATCACGACAATGGCACCTAAGTCATCAATGATGGCTAAAGCAAGTAAAAAGATTTTTAGTGGGAGTGGCACTTGTTTACTTAATAACGCCATGATGCCCAGTGCAAAGGCAATGTCTGTCGCCATTGGGATTGCCCAGCCATCGGCTAAAGTAGGATCTTGTTGTGCAATAAAAATATAAACCAAGGCAGGAATAACCATTCCGCCAACGGCAGCAATAGCAGGGAAAACCGCTTGTTGATAGCTTGAAAGGGAACCCTCAAATAATTCTCTTTTGACTTCCATTCCCACTAAAACAAAGAATACCGCCATAAAACCATCATTGATCCAGTGAATTAAGGTTTTATCGATAGAAAAAGTCCCTACTTGAATGCTGACTGGTAAGTTTAAAAAGTCGTTATAGTTTTGATTGAGCGGTGAATTGGCTAATAGTATTGCGATTACCGCTGAAAAAAGTAATAAAATTCCGCCAGCTGATTCCAATTTGAAAAAACGCTGAATTTGTTGAATCAAACTCAGTTTATTCATTCATTCTCTCCTAAAAAAGTAATAATAAAGGCTGGATACTATCACAAATTTACTGATTTTTGGAAAATAGGCTATGGATAATGTGTGATTTAATTGGGATGTGATAGAGTTCGTGATCTATTTCACAGAATTTATTTTCATTTTTGGAATAAAAAACAATTTAATAGTAAAATTCTTAAAGTTTATTTATTCGAGAATACTTATGTTTTCAAAAAAAGACATCATCGTACTAGGTATGATGATTTTTGCTTTATTTTTAGGCGCGGGAAATATTATTTTTCCTCCAATGGAAGGTTACTCCGCAGGTAATCATTGGGCAACGGCTTCGCTAGGGTTTGTGATAACAGGCGTACTCATGCCATTTATTACATTGGTTGTGGTGTCAGTGTTAGGACGTGGCGAAGAACTGACTAAGGACTTACCCAAGTGGGCAGGCGTATCCTTTTTAACCATTCTTTATTTAGTCATCGGTTCAACCTTTGCAATGCCTCGAATTACCAATGTTGCTTATGAAATGGCATGGTTACCATTGGGGCTCGTTGAAGATAGTGCGACGACTCGTCTTATTTCTCTGTGATTTTTAATATTATCGCCATGGGATTTATGATTCGCCCAAGTAC
>CAKVVS010000340.1:0-1646 GCA_934834395.1 Parahaemophilus parainfluenzae
GCTTAACGCTAATTCACGAACGTGAGCTGAGTTTTCACCGATACCACCCGTAAATGCGATCGCGTCTAAGTGATCATCACCTAAAACAGCCATGTATGCACCGATGTATTTTGCTAAACGGTAGCTGTAAACATCTAATGCACGTTTTGCTTCTGGTTTAGATGCATCGTCGTAGTTATCTTCTGCATAACGGCAGTCACTCGTTACTTCAGTTAAACCTAAAAGACCTGATTTTTTCACTAAAGTCTCTTCGATTTGATCCATTGACATGCCTAAGTTTTTGTATAGGTAGAAAACGATCGCAGGGTCGATGTCACCACAACGTGTACCCATGACTAAACCTTCTAACGGGGTTAAACCCATAGACGTATCGATACATTTACCATGACGAACCACAGAAACAGAACCTCCGTTACCTAAGTGACAGATAATTGCGTTTACTTGGTCTGCTGGTTTGCCTACGTATTCAGCGACTTCGCGAGAAACGAAGTAGTGACTGGTACCGTGTGCACCGTAGCGACGTACGCCGTGTTCTTTGTAAAGTGAGTATGGAAGCGCATATAAGTATGCTTCTTCCGGCATAGTTTGGTGGAATGCTGTATCAAATACGACAACGTTCTTATCTTTTAAGTGTGGGAATGTTTTGAATGCTTCACGGATACCGATTAAGTGAGCAGGGTTGTGAAGTGGAGCAAATTGTGCTGCATCTTCAATACCTTTAACCACTTCATCTGTTACAACAACAGATTGGGTGTATTTCTCACCACCGTGAACGATACGGTGACCAATCGAGGTGATAGAGTTTTTAAGCTCATCAGTCATAATGTTTGACGCGATGAAATTAAGCGCTTCAGTGTGCGCTGCACCAGCACCTAAATCTGCGCTACCTTTTTCACCGTTAAGTTTCCATTTGATACGAGCTTCAGGAAGATAAAATGCTTCTGCTAAGCCTGATAATTTTTCTTCACCTGTTGCAGGATCAAGGATTGCAAATTTTAATGAAGAACTACCACAGTTAAGGATGAGAACAAGTTTTGACATAGGAACCCTATTTTTGATTGAGGTTAATAAAAATCCATTCAAAAGAACGGAGTATAAATCCTATATAGAATACACCTTTTAGCGTATAAAATAAATTAACTGGAGGGTAAAAATACGATTTTTTATTAGAAAAGTTGAAAATTTCAACAATTTCTAGTCAGGGATGACAATTAAACCTAAACTAGAGTATTATAAGTGCGGTTATTTTCTAGGATGTTTTTATGTCATCATTTTTTTCAACCTTAAAACGTGGGCAAATATATTTGCAAACGTGGCCATTAGAAGCGAAACTCGGCATTATTTTTCCCGAAAATCGCATTATTAAAGCCACGAAATTTGCACAAAAGTTCATGCCTTTTATGGCGGTATTTTCGGTGGTTTGGCAACAGCTTTATGCCAAGACAGATCTTACTGCATTAGCGATTGCTATTTTGACCGCACTTTGTGCGTTAGTGATGCCATTACAAGGCTTATACTGGTTGGGAAAACGTGCAAAATCACCGTTAGAACCGCAAAGTTCTCAGTGGTTTTATGAGATTAGTGAACGTTTAAGAAAACAACATGAAAGTTTGCCAACCGTGCAAGATAAACCGACATATCAGCAC
>CAKVVS010000341.1:0-1638 GCA_934834395.1 Parahaemophilus parainfluenzae
TCATCAAACTGTAACGGTTCAGATGGCAAATGATGTAAGGTTGCTAACGCTCGGTTAAAACCAGCGACATCAAAATGGCTTGAAATATTGAGATAAAACGCCAACTCTTTTAAGCATTGTTTTTCGTTAATTTGAGCAAGAGTAAAATCATCATTTGGCAAAATTGGCGTGCTGAGTATTTGTGCAAACCACTGTTGAACTGCTGCAAATTGCTCTTCGGCAAGATTTAAATCCTGACATAATTTTTCAATGTTTTCTTTCTCTGCCAGTTGAGCAAAAGGCACCTTTTCAAAATAACGATGTAACAAAGTACCGATTTGTGTTCCCCGAGGGAAATCTAAAACCATTTCATCATTATCATGAGCAAGTGCGGTCAGATTTTCAGTGATATTTTCTATTGAAATCGACGCATCATAATCTTTCGCATCATCAAAAATGAGCGATTTTTTCACCGCATTTTCATTCAAATAAGCTTTACGTTGATGAGTTTGTTCAATGCCACTAAAGCTCGTCACTCGCCAATCTTGTTCAATTTCACCTTGGAAAATTTCCGCACTTAAATTTTCTTGAGAAACATTTAAAGTAAGTGGTTCACTGGCTTGTAACACATCGGTTGATTCAATCGCTACATCATTAGGTAAAAGTTGCTTAAATTTTTCCAATAACGGTTGGGTATCCCAATTAGCTGGCAAATCGAGTTTTCGGCCAATTTCACCTTGCGTTAAAATATACAATAAAGCATTCCATTTTTTATCAAAGGCTTTCGGTAACACAAAAGCCATTTGATATTTCGCTCGGGTTAATGCCACATAAAGCAAACGCAATTCTTCCGCAAAAACTTCTTGGGTTAGCTCATCCAAGTGTTGATCTTGCATATCCCACAAGGGTTAGTTTTGTTTCTTATCGTAATATAAATTAAATAGTTTCTTTTTAGTTGGGTCTTTTGCTGCATTTCCTAAAAATGGCAACCAAACCAAATCATATTCCAACCCTTTCGATTTATGGATAGTCACAATCTTCACTAATTGACGTTCGCTTTCTAAACGAATTTGTGCTTCTTGACGGCCATTATCTTGAATTTGCTTTTCAAACCAGCGCAATAATGCCGCTTCACTTTCATTTAATGCGGCTGCTTGCTGTAAAATTTCAGCTAAATGTAATAAATCCGTCAGTTTTCGTTCGCCATCAGGCCGAGATAAGAGTTTTTCTGTGATATTTTCTGCTAAAAGTAAATGATGCAACATCGGCAATACGCCTTGGCGTTGCCAAATTTGTTGATACTCTGCAAATTTTTCAGCCCAACGTTGCCACTGAATTTCATCCTGGTGAATTTGGTGAATTTCAGCTGCATTTAAGCCGAAAAGTGCGGTCGCTATTGCATTCAAAATTGGGCGTTCCGTCACACTCAAACAGGCTTGCAAAATCAAGGCCAGTTCTTTTGCTGTGTTACTCTCAAAGACATTTCCTCTATCCGAAAGGTACACGGAAGCAATACCGAGTGCTTGCAATTCTTTCTTCACGAGATCCGCTTCGGTATAACCACGCACCAAAACGGCAATATTTTCTGCTCTCAATGTTTGATTTTCCGCTTTGCTTTCATTTGGAAAAACAACCGGATTTTCAGCCGCACTTTTTAAC
>CAKVVS010000342.1:0-1633 GCA_934834395.1 Parahaemophilus parainfluenzae
TTCTCAAAAAGATCACCCTTTACTATAAAGTTATATCCATCAAATGTTCTTTTAGCATCACTCAGATTTAGCTCACAAAATGGAATTGAATCAAATTCATTATAAAATTCTGTAAACATGTCATTAATTTGTTTTTCTGATAACCCTATCATTTATTTACTCCAAATTTTTCAATAGCAACTAAAACTTCCGCTCTTATTTCATACTGTCGGTTAGCTAAATATTTTCTATAAGTGGCTTGCTTGGTAAGTTTTACTTTCGCCATCTTCCTTGCCACTGCTTCCACCTATTACTTGCTCGTGATAGAACGCTCTTACGATAAGTTGGATGTGAAATTATAAGATTAGCTTAAATATAAGTAGTTCTGAAAATACAAAAAGTGCGGTCAATTTTTGAGAGGTTTTAAAACTCTTTCGACATTATGTAGCAGTTGCACAAAGCTGAAATTGCGGTCACTGAGCTTGTCGAAGTGTAAGTAATTTCAGCTTCTCCGATACACAAAACCAATGCTTCGACAGGCTCAGCAAGCGTTTTGTGCATTTGCTACATAATACCGTAAAAAAACACTTCAAAAACTCACCGCACTTTATTTACGTTCTTGGGCGCGCGTTAGGAAACACGCGTTGGCAAAAGAGTGGTATAATCCCCGCCTAATTTTGGTAGTTGATTTCCAATTACGACAAAATCGTTGGAACTTCATTGCTGACACTTTCCAAGAATCATTCTGTAAACCGACTGTCTCAGCAACTAAACTATCGTGTAGCCAACAGTGCTTTCAATCACACTTCTCTTGAAATTGATACCATGAACAAACTTAAAATGATGTTATTCACCACGGCGTTGGTGAGTTTATTTGCATGTACAACAACGCCGCCCAAAAAACCGCTGAAGACCAGATTTTTAAAGGATAATATTAGCCAAGCAGAATTAAATAATGCCCTTAATTACAAGCGATATCATTATCGTTGTAAGAACTCGGAAACAGGGTCAACCTCATATTTGGCAACCTACTTTCCTCTCTCGGTAGAGAGTCGGATGAAAGATAATTTCGGTTTTTATTTCCAACTGGATGGCGGCAATGCGATGCCGTTTGATCATCTTGCGAATAGAGCATTAAATTCGCGCGGTAGCCGTTTTGAAGTGCTTTATCAATCGTACAACCCTATTCAAGGAAGCACTGTTGATTTGGTGGCGCGTGAACATAGTTCCGTTTATTACAAAAACTATCAAGGCACGCGAAAGGCTTGGTTGAATTGTCAGGGTGGGTAAATATAGATTTTTTTGATGGTACTCGTTTTCCGGCGAGTGCCTAACTCCAAGGAAAAATACCTGAAAAATGAACCGCACTTTTAGATATGACAAACAAAAAGCGCTATCTCTCTCGAAATAGCGCTTTTTTTTAATTTAACAAAAACTTGAATTAGAATTCAAAGTTAGCACCAACGTTATATGCCATACCACCACCGCCATTGGCGTTTACAGCAACACCGGCTTTCATCGCAAATTTTTCATTGAAACGGAAACCGCTACCTACCGCTAAAGCAGTTTTATCACGATAACCACCAACCGCAGCACTTATATTTAGTTTACCGACATTATAAGGTTGGAATAAACCGTTTAATGCTGCTTGTGT
>CAKVVS010000343.1:0-1039 GCA_934834395.1 Parahaemophilus parainfluenzae
GTTCTATTGAAGACGCAACAGGATTTGGTGTTTTTGACTGTACGTTAATCGATCTTTCTAATCAGCAACCTTTAGTGGAAGGTGCATTAAACGTTTTCAGACCACAAGTATCACAGGAATAAAAAATGAGTGAAACCATTTTAGTTACAGGCTCAAGCCGAGGTATCGGTAAAGCCATCGCCTTACGCCTTGCACAATCAGGTTTTGATATTGTGGTTCATTGCCGCAGTCGCATCGAAGAAGCTGAAGAGGTCGCACAATCAATTCGAGAATTAGGTCGTCAAGCTCGCGTATTACAATTTGATGTTAGTCATCGAAACGAAACAGCTGAAAAACTACTTGCGGATGTTGAATCTCATGGTGCTTATTATGGCGTTGTGCTCAATGCCGGATTAACACGAGATAATGCATTCCCTGCTCTAACTGATGAAGATTGGGATGTTGTTTTACGCACGAATTTAGATGGATTTTATAATGTTCTCCATCCCATTATGATGCCAATGATCCGACGCCGTAAAGCGGGGCGAATCGTCTGTATCACATCTGTATCAGGGTTAATTGGCAATAGAGGTCAAGTCAACTATAGTGCCTCTAAAGCCGGTCTTATTGGTGCAGCAAAAGCACTCGCCGTCGAACTCGCCAAACGCAAGATCACGGTAAACTGTGTGGCTCCAGGCCTTATTGATACGGATATCTTAGATGAAAATCTTCCAATTGATGAAATTTTAAAAATGATTCCAGCGGCAAGAATGGGAAGCCCGGAAGAAGTTGCGCATGCCGTAGATTTTCTGATGGACGAAAAAGCAGCTTATATTACTCGCCAAGTTATCGCCGTAAACGGCGGGCTTTGCTAAAACATTTACAGTACAAAATTGTTTGTACTAGTCTAATAATGAATAATTGAGATAAAAAAATGAAACGAGTTGTCATTACAGGTATTGGTGCGGTCACTGCCTTTGGAAAAACATGGGAAGACGTAAAAGCTGCCTTTCAACGCAAACAAAATGCCGTTCAAGCGAAAACTGAATGGGCTGAACGT
>CAKVVS010000343.1:1049-1633 GCA_934834395.1 Parahaemophilus parainfluenzae
TTAGGTGCAAATCTCGGTGCTGAAATCCATGATTACACCCCTCCTGCCCATTGGAATAGAAAACAACTTCGCAGTTTAGGCCGTGTCTCTCAATTTGCTGTTGAAGCCTCTGAACTCGCTCTAGCAAACGCCAATCTATTAGATGAAAATGGAGTCATTTTACCTTATTTAAAAGAAGGAATAATGGGTATTGCCTGTGGTTCTTCCACTGGCTCAACAAACGATGTCAGAGATGCAGCAGAACTTCTCATGACGGGAAAATCAGATGGATTTAATGCTAACACCTATGTACGAATGATGCCTCATACCACTGCGGCAAATATTGGCATTTTCTTTGGCCTAACTGGCCGCATCATTCCGACTTCTAGTGCTTGTTCTTCTGGTAGCCAAGGTATTGGCTATGCTTATGAATCAATTAAACATGGTTTAATCCCAATGATGCTTGCTGGCGGTGCTGAAGAATTTTGCCCATCTGAAGTTTATGTATTTGATTCTCTTTATGCGGCAAGTAGAAACAATGCTCACCCTAAACAAACACCTCGTCCTTATGATAAAGATCGTGATGGATTAGTGATTGGTGAAGG
>CAKVVS010000344.1:0-1622 GCA_934834395.1 Parahaemophilus parainfluenzae
GTAATGGAGTATCAGAAAATACGTCACACAAAATTACAATTCCTTGGTTTGCTGTACTTTTTATTGGCGTTGCGATTTTTAATTCTTTTGATTTATTACCAAAAGAACTCGTGAAATTATTAGTTGAAATCGATTCTTTCTTATTAATTTCAGCGATGGCTGCCCTTGGCTTAACTACGCAAGCAAGCGCAATCAAGAAAGCTGGATTAAAACCTCTGATTTTAGGGATACTGATTTATTTATGGCTAGTGGTTGGTGGATTTTTAGTGAACTATGGAATATCAAAATTAAATGAATGGTGTTCAATTTAGTGATATTCCATTTTTTAAAGAAACCAATTCACCACAATATCAAAAACTCGCTAAAACAACTGGCGGTGAATATCAATTAATGCGTTTATATGCAATGGGGGCGGATGCTTGGTTACTCATCAATCAATTTAATGAATTACGCCAAGTACCAGGATATCGCTTAAGTGGTTTAACTGGTATTTTAAGTGCGGGTACAAATTGTAATGTTGAACGAGATATGACTTGGTATCAATATCAAGATGGTGCAATTGTACCAGTAGCAAACTAATGTTTTCTTTAAAACGTCAACAAGGGGCGAGCTTTGAGCATCAAGCTCGCCTTTTTTTAGAATCAAAAGGCTTAAAATTTATTGCGGCTAATCAAAATTTCAAATGTGGTGAACTTGATCTTATTATGAGTGACAAAGGAACCATCGTTTTTGTTGAAGTTCGCCAGCGTTCTAATAATGCCTTTGGCTCGGCAATAGAAAGCGTAGATTGGCAAAAACAACAAAAATGGTTGGATGCTGCAAATTTATGGCTAATGAAACAAAACATGAGTTTAGAAGATGCCGATTGTCGTTTTGATTTAATCGCCTTTGGCAAAACGCCCCAAGATATTCAATGGATTCCTAATTTTCTCGATTAATGGCTTTTTATGATGTTACAAAAAGTAAAAGATATTTATAGCGAAAGTATTCAAATTCAAATTGCTGCGTCTAGCATGCTTTCGGAAAATATTGCTAACGCCACCCAAATGGTGATGCAATGTTTACTGAGTGGTAATAAAATCATTGCTTGTGGGGTCTCCCGCTCTTATGCTAATGCGCAATTCTTAGTATCAAATCTGCTTAATCGCTATGATTTTGAACGCCCTAGCTTGCCTTCTGTACTACTTAGCCTTGAAAGTGCGGTTGGTTCTTCACTGGTTTTTGATCAACCTACCGATCAACTTTATCAACATCAATTTAACGCTATCGCTAAGCCTGGCGATTTATTGCTCGCCTTTGCCCCTTTAGGAACAGAAAAAGCCGTGCTAAATACGATTTCCAATGCAGTTAATAAAGAAATTCAGGTGATTGCTTTAACGGGTTCAAATAACGATGCTATTCAAGGTGTATTGGATGAAACTGATTTAGAGATCTCCATTCCAGCCAATAAAGAAACACGTATTTTAGAAAACCATTTATTCGTGATTAACGCACTTTGTGAGCTTATTGATAGCACACTTTTCCCAAGAGCTTGACATTAAAGGATTTTCTAACTAGAGTGTTTCTTAGACTAATTGACAAATTAGTTGACCCAACTCATTTTAATAAATAAGGAGATTATT
>CAKVVS010000345.1:0-1616 GCA_934834395.1 Parahaemophilus parainfluenzae
GGCTCACTAACAAATTTAGTCATGAATAAAGTTATTAGAAGTCACCTATTTACGGCTGAACGCGCTTGGGGAGCCCTTGATATTACCAATATGAATAGCATTTCCGTGCGTCTTCACTGGACAGATAAACCTTACAAATGGCATATCAATGACGGTGAAGAAGTCTTTGCTGTTATGGATGGTACGGTGGAAATGCACTACAAAGAAGAGGGCCTAGAGAAAGCCGTATTGCTCCATGCGGGTGATATTTTTTATGCGGGTATTGGTACCGAACATGTTGCTCACCCACAAGGTGAAGCGCGTATATTAGTCATAGAGAAAGAAGACAGCATTTAACATATTAAAAAGAATTTTATGAATCAAGAAAGACTCAACGAAATCGAAAAACCATTACTTCATCTTGTGGAACGTGATGTGGTTCCCGCACTTGGCTGTACTGAGCCTATCTCTTTAGCGCTTGCCGCAGCAACGGCAGCCAAATATTTAGGCAAAACACCGGAGCGTATTGAAGCCAAAGTGTCACCAAACTTAATGAAAAATGGCTTAGGTGTTGCAGTTCCTGGAACCGGCATGGTGGGCTTACCTATTGCCGCGGCGATTGGTGCTTTAGGCGGTGATCCTGAGAGTGAGTTGGAAGTATTAAAACACATCACGCCAGAGCAAGTTTCCCAAGCCAAGGCAATGCTTGATAAAAAACTCGTTAATATCGATATTCATCAAACTGAGCATATTTTATATTCGGAAGCCGTGTTGTTCGCCGATAACGACCGAGTGAAAGTAGCCATTCAAGATCAACATACCAACATCATTTTGATTGAAAAAAATGGTGAAATTATTTTTAAGAAAGAACATGATGAATGTGCTGATTGCGATCCTTATGATATTTTTAAACAGGTGAGCTCACGTGAAATCTTTGAATTTTCTTGTGAAGTCGAACTCGATAAAATCCGCTTTATCGGACAAGCTGCCGCGCTCAACCGCGCGCTGTCTAACGAAGGATTGCGCGAAAATTATGGTTTACATATTGGCAGAACGTTACGCAAACAAGTTGGTAGTGGCTTAATGTCAGATGATTTACTCAGTAAAATCATGATTGAAACCACCGCAGCCTCCGATGCGCGTATGGGGGGAGCCACATTGCCAGCGATGAGTAATTCAGGTTCAGGCAACCAAGGTATTGCCGCCACTATGCCCGTGGTTGTGGTCGCCGATTATTTAAACGTGAGTGAAGAAAAACGTCTCCGTGCCCTCTTCTTATCACACTTAATGGCCATTTATATCCACAGTAAATTACCCAAACTGTCAGCCCTTTGTGCGGTAACAACCGCATCGATGGGAAGCTGTGCGGGTATCGCCTATTTACTTACGGGTAAATTCGAAACCGTGAGCATGGGGATTTGCAGCATGATTGGTGACATCAGCGGAATCATCTGCGATGGCGCATCCAATAGCTGTGCAATGAAAGTGTCCACCAGCGTGGCTTCTGGCTATAAATCAGTACTCATGGCGATGGATGAAACCCATGTTACAGGCAATGAAGGTATCGTTGAACACGATCTCGATCGCACTATCGACAATCTATGCTCAATTGCTTCTAAGAGTATGCACCACATCGA
>CAKVVS010000346.1:0-1604 GCA_934834395.1 Parahaemophilus parainfluenzae
TGAGTTAGCTGGGCGTTTTGCAGGTGTCGGATAATCAGCAGTAGTAATGGAATTCACAAACGGTGCTTTTTTGAGTACATTTTGTGAAACAGCTTCAGCAAAAATCGTTTTTGCAAAATCACACCAACTGACATATGGCTCCCCAGTGAAATGGTAAATTCCATATTCTACATTTTGGTCATCAATGATTCTTTCTGAAATATCAATAAGCGCCGCCGCAATATCACCAGCATAAGTTGGTCCGCCAATTTGATCAGCTACCACACCTAAAGTATCACGAGTCTTAGCTAAACGAAGCATCGTTTTCACGAAGTTATTACCATGTTCTCCAAAAACCCACGCCGTACGAAGCACAATGAACTTTTCATTAGATTGCGCTACTACTTGTTCACCATAAAGCTTTGTTCGACCATAAACACCTTGAGGATTTGTAATGTCAGTTTCTTTATATTTACCTTCACCCTGACCATCAAATACATAGTCAGTCGAAATGTGAAGAATTGTTGCTCCTACACTTTTTGCCGCTTCTGCTAAAAACTGTGGCCCTTTTACATTAATCGCTTCAGAAAGTTCTACCTCTACCTCAGCTCTATCTACTGCGGTATGTGCCGCCGCATTAATAATAATATCAGGTTGGAAACTCTGAACAGCTTTTTGCACTGCATGTTGATCCGTAATATCAAGCTCATCGCGATCAACAGCCAGGAGTTCATACTTATCTTTTAGCTGCTGAGTCAAGCAATAACCAACTTGTCCATTTGCTCCTGTAATCAAAAATCTTGCCATTTTATTTGCTCTCTTTAATCAAACGGAATAAATACTGCCCGTATTCATTTTTTGCCATAGGTTTAGCTAGTTTTTCAACTTGTTCTGAAGTAAGCCAGCCATTCCGCCATGCGATTTCTTCTAAACAAGCAACTTGTAAGCCTTGAACTTTTTCAATAGTACGAACAAATGAAGCCGCTTCATGCAGGCTTTCGTGCGTGCCAGTATCTAACCATGCAAAACCACGTCCGAGCAATTGCACGCTGAGTGAGCCATCGTTTAAATACATTTCGTTAAGAGTAGTAATCTCTAATTCTCCACGAGCAGAGGGCTTGACTTGTTTTGCAAATTCTACCACACGGTTATCATAAAAATATAAACCTGTTACAGCATAGTTTGATTTTGGTTCAACTGGTTTTTCTTCAATCGAAACCGCTTTGAAGTTTTCATCAAATTCCACTACACCAAAGCGCTCAGGATCTTTCACTAAATATCCAAACACTGTTGCACCGTGGGGCTGTTTAACTGCCTCTTGCAACATTTGACTGAAGTGTTGACCGTAGAAAATGTTATCACCCAGTACTAAGCAACAACTATCACCATTAATAAACTCTTCACCGATAAGAAATGCTTGAGCTAAACCATCTGGGCTTGGTTGAATTGCGTATTGTAAATTCACACCGAAATCTGAACCATCACCTAATAAGCGTTTGAAACTTTCATTATCTTCAGGGGTAGTAATAATAAGAACATCTCGAATACCCGCTAACATTAATACTGAAAGTGGATAGTAAATCATCGGTTTATCATAAACAGGCAAAAGTTGTTTAGATACACCT
>CAKVVS010000347.1:0-1582 GCA_934834395.1 Parahaemophilus parainfluenzae
CTCGGCGTATGGTTTGACAATGATCCTACGTTAGTCGATGAAATTTTATCGCTCGCACAGATTGATCCTACTACAGAAGTAACAATTGAGGGAAAAACGCAAACTATTTCGACCGCACTTTTGTCGCATTTAGAGCTGACTCAAAATACACCGGCTTTTGTGAAAGGCTATGCAGCTTTGGCACATAACGAACAGTTAAATGATTTGGTTGCGGATAATCAAGCATTGCAAGAATTGGTTCAACGCACACCGATTGTGGATGTGTTACATAAATTTCCTGCAAAATTAACCGCTGAACAACTGGTTTCATTATTGCGTCCTTTAACGCCTCGTTTGTATTCCATTTCATCTTCTCCAGCAGAGGTTGGGGAAGAAGTGCATCTAACCGTTGGCGTGGTACGTTTTGAATATGAAGGTCGAGCACGTAGTGGCGCAGCCTCAAGCTTTTTAGCGGATCGCGTAGAAGAAGATGGCGCTGTGCGCGTATTTGTAGAACATAACGATAATTTCCGTCTGCCAAATGACACGACTAAGCCAATTATCATGGTTGGTTCTGGTACCGGCGTGGCGCCATTCCGTGCCTTTATGCAGCAACGTGTAGCCGATGAGGCGAGTGGGAAAAACTGGCTGATTTTTGGTAATCCGCATTTTGCCAGCGATTTTCTTTATCAAACCGAATGGCAACAATTTGCCAAAGATGGCTTCTTGCATAAATACGATTTTGCTTGGTCACGTGATCAAGAGAAGAAAATCTATGTGCAAGATAAAATTCGTGAAAATTCGACTGCACTTTGGCAATGGTTACAAGAGGGCGCTTATTTTTATGTCTGTGGTGATGCATCAAAAATGGCAAAAGATGTGGAACAAGCATTACTCGACGTCATTGCTAAAGAAGGTAATTTAAGTTCGGATGAAGCAGAAGATTATTTAAATGAACTGCGTGAAGTAAAACGTTATCAACGCGATGTGTACTAGATTTGTGGGGTGAAAAAATGACAGAGCAAAACAAACAAAAAGGCTTGGAATGGCAAGAGAAACCGCTTTCTGACAATGAACGCTTAAAAACCGACAGTAACTTTTTACGCGGTACCATTTTAGATGATTTAGAAGATTCCTTAACCGGTGGTTTCCGTGGGGATAACTTTCAATTAATCCGTTTCCACGGTATGTATGAACAAGACGATCGTGATATTCGTGCCGAACGTGCAGAGGAAAAACTCGAACCGTTGAAATTTATGCTGTTACGTTGCCGTTTACCGGGGGGAATCATCAAACCATTCCAATGGATTGAATTGGATAAATTCGCCCGTGAACACAGTTATTATCGTTCGATTCGTTTGACCAATCGTCAAACTTTCCAATATCACGGTGTGCCGAAAAGCCAATTACAAACCATGCATCGTTTATTGCATAGTCTGGGATTAGACTCAATTGCTACGGCTTCAGATATGAACCGTAACGTGTTATGTACTTCCAATCCAATTGAATCGGCATTACACCAACAGGCGTATGAATATGCCAAGAAAATTTCAGAACATCTGTTACCACGTACACGAGGGTATTTAGATGTATGGATTGATGG
>CAKVVS010000348.1:0-1580 GCA_934834395.1 Parahaemophilus parainfluenzae
ATAGCAAGCTGAATCGCAAACTGGCTACCTTCACCTAGGTTCATTAGAAAATCCATAAGATACTCCGAATCATTTTATGGTTAATTAGAAAAAAATTTGACTCAAATATTAGCACCAAAATTAACTCATAATAAGTATTTTTAGGGTAAATTTTGTTTTAAATCAAAAAATAGGGGAACCAACAATAAAAGCAAATCTGAGAGAGATTAAATAAAGGAAAGTGCGGTCTGAAATTTAAAAGATTTAGATGTATCTTGTTTTATTTGAAGATAAGTAATTTAGAAAGGAACTTAAAGAAATAAATTAGGCGACCTAAAAGATCGCCCAACTTAAAAATTACTGATTGTTTTGAACGTAGTCAATCGCAGATTGAACAGTTGTGATTTTTTCAGCTTCTTCATCAGGAATTTCGATATCGAATTCTTCTTCTAAAGCCATTACTAATTCAACTGTATCTAAAGAGTCCGCACCTAAATCTTCAACGAAAGAAGCTTCTGGTTTTACGTCTTCTTCTTTAACACCTAATTGTTCAACGATGATTTTTTTCACGCGTTCTTCAATACTCATTTGTTTTTCCTATTGTTGTTTTAACTCATTTAAGAGCGGTTAGTGTATGCATTTTTGATAAAGTTGCAACTATTTCTTAGGTGGTCGCACCACAAAAAACAGGCAATGTAAAAACACATACAGAGAAAAAGTTACATTGCGTTTGGGATTTTATCATTAACTAAACTGCTTTGCTATATGTTATAGACAAAATCCCTCATATATCCCCATGAAAGGGTTAGCTCATATATAAGCCACCATTCACATGTAATGTGGTACCGGTAATATAAGCCGCATCGTCAGAAGCTAAAAACGCTACCGCTTTTGCGATATCTTTTGGCTCACCTAAACGACCAGCTGGGACATTACCAAGAATACCCGCTTTTTGTTCTTCAGTAAGCACTTCTGTCATATCCGTTGCGATGAAGCCTGGAGCTACAACGTTTACAGTAATGCCACGTGATGCCACTTCTTTCGCTAAGCCTTTAGAAAAACCAATCAAACCTGCTTTTGCTGCACAATAATTAGATTGCCCCGGATTACCCATTGAACCCACCACTGAACCAATAGTAATAATACGACCGAAACGTTTTTTCATCATGGAGCGTAACATTGCTTTAGAAAGATGGAATACAGAAGTTAAGTTAGTTTGCATAATATCGAACCATTCTTCATCTTTCATACGCATCAATAAGTTATCACGGGTGATACCTGCGTTATTCACAAGAATATCAATATCACCAAATTGTTCTTTAATTTGTTCTAATACGGCATCAATGCTTTCTTTGTCTGCCACATTTAATACTAAACCTTTCCCTTTATCGCCAAGGTAAGCTGAAATTGTATCAGCACCTTTTTCAGAGGTTGCGGTACCAATTACAAATGCACCTTTTGATGCTAATTCTTCTGCAATTGCGCGGCCAATACCACGTGTTGCACCTGTCACTAATGCGATTTTATTTTGCATTTTTAATCCCCTTTTATGCTAATAATGCTTCAACAGCATCTAATGATGCCACATCGTTTACTGATGT
>CAKVVS010000349.1:0-1575 GCA_934834395.1 Parahaemophilus parainfluenzae
GAGTTATACACACCTAAAGCTGCGAAAGAAGTGGCCAAAACAAGGCTTTTTCTCAATGCGTTCACGATAATCACTCCATTAGGAAAGAATAAAAAACAATTTTAAATGCGAACAATTCCTATTAAGCTTTTGAATTCACTCATAAAAATAGCTCAACGCAAGCATAAGATACCAAAAAGCAGTAGTTTTCCTAAGGTTTTTTTTCAAAACTTTGAGGTTGATCAAACTTTAAAATCAAAATACTTCTAAAGGGGTATAAAAGGATTAGGGAAGTGGTAGGTGAATTGCATATTAAGAGGAAAAAGTGCGGTTAACTTTTACATTGTTTTTGACTTATATAAAGACGATTTCATGCTCATTATTACTGACTTTGGCCTAATTTTAATGAGCATTCTTTTTACGCAAACGATACCTTGTATGGAAAATGTAAATTTTTTGTAAAAAACGGTATAAAAAACGATCATTTCCTTGATCTTATAGATGAGTCAGCTATACTCCCTGCACTTAATTTTTGGCCAGCCTAGTTTGATTGTTTGGGCTTGGAGAATGCTTAGATTTATTAGTTTAGGAGAGCTTTTTATGAACAAAGTATTTAAGATTATTTGGAACAAAACGACACAATCTTTCGTCGTAACATCAGAATTAGCGAAAGGGGCAGTAAAAGCCTCTTCAAACTCAGAACAGCGTGTAACAAATGAGACACGTTTATCTTCTCTTTTTTTTTAAACTCTCTGCATTTACGCTTTCTTTAATGGTAGCCATGGCACCTGTACAAGCAAAAGTTTTTTTAGGGGATGTTATTGAATCAAATGTTAATGCTTCAAGTATTGGTATCGGAGATGTGAATACGAATGCTAATAGTGTTAATTCAATTGCTATTGGTGTAAATGCGAGCACTACTCATGCAGATTCGATTGCTATGGGCTTAAATGCAACAGCAGCTGAAAATAAACTTGTTTCTATTGGACCCGATGCCACATCGACCGCGAGATATGGTCTGTCATTAGGCTATAAAGCATCATCAAATGGTACTGCTTCTATTGCCATTGGTAATTCAACGAATGCATCTCACGACAATGCAATTGCAATTGGTGATGCGGCAAGTACAAATTCGTGGGGGACGATTTCGATTGGTAATAAAGCAAATGCCTCATTAAGTGAAGCTGTTGCGATCGGTCGTAATGCCTTAAGTGCTGGGGCAACTTCGGTGACGATGGGGGTTAATAGTAAAGCACTTGGATATTCGGATGTTGCTATTGGGGGATTGTCTAACGCTAGTGGTGGTTATTCCGTTGCGATGGGGCATAGAGCGAATACCGAAGGTGGTGCTTCAGTCGGTATTGGTTATCTAGCAAATGCAAATGCATCGTATGCTGTTGCTCTTGGATTGAGCGCTAATGCTACGGGAGTGCATGCCGCAGCATTGGGTGCCAATACCACAGCTTCAGGTATGAGAGCGATTGCTTTAGGTAAAGACTCTATTGCAGCTGGCGTTAATGCAATCGCCATGGGAGTCTCATCAAATGCTTCAAACACTGATTCAATGGCATTGGGGACACTAGCTAAAGCATTGGG
>CAKVVS010000350.1:0-1569 GCA_934834395.1 Parahaemophilus parainfluenzae
GATACCATCACCTGATTGCCGCTCACATAGGCATCTTCAGTTTCTTCAAAGCCTTTAATAAAGAAAAACCAATAAGCCGCAGAACCGATTGCAATCAGAAGAAGCAAAAGAATAAAAATGGAAAGCCCTTTTTTACGTTGTTGAGATTTATTATTTGAGGAAGTTTGTGTATCTGTTTGTTGATCGGACATAATGCGAGCCTTATGAGAAAATGCTGAAGTAAAAAAGGCTTCAGTCTATAAAATATGAATGTTCGTTCATTGTGAACGTAAATTAGAATTATTTCAAGAATGACTGCACTTGTTGATATCAAAGTGCGGTCAATTTTAATGATGTTTTATCCTTAAGCCATTTATGCCAAGCAAAATCAAACTGGTCCAAATCGGTACATAAGTAAAGTAATCGGAAAGGGAAACTTGTGTGTTGAGCCAAAATATCGCAATTAAAAAGAGCAATGTCGGCTCGAGATAACTGAGCACGGCGAACACACTGACCGGAATTTGTTGATTTGATTTTAAATTGGCAGACAAACCGATTGCACTCACTAAACCTAATGCAGGCAATAAATACCAATATCGGCTTTCACTGATTACAAAAGAAAATTGCTGTTCTTGTATGATCAAATAAATGAGGCAAGGAACAGCAATGAAGCACACATCAAGTGTGATCCCTTGCAATGCGGGGATCTTCATGGCTTTACGGCTTAAATAATAATAGGGATAAACTAAGCACACCCAAAGACTGCTCCATGAAAAGGTTTGATTACGCCACAATTCATGCGCCACACCGCAGGCAGCAATACATAAAGCGATAACTTGAATGGTGGAAAGGGTTTCTTTCAGCCAAATGCGTCCCAGTAATGCCATCACTAATGGGAATAAGAAATACCCCATGGCAATGTTTACACCCTCGCCATTAACTGGCGCCCACATAAATAACCAAAATTGACTGCCGGCATTGAGCGTGCCGAGCAAAAACAACATCCAACGTTTTTTGTCTTTGCCTAAGGTTTCATTGACTAATTTTGATAACGAACGACAACCTACGGTTGGGAAGATAATCAAAAACAACCCAAATACCATCATCACCATTCGCCACGCAAACACATCCGTACCGTTAAGCGGCTGTAGCCATAAGCTGAATAGATAGAGCAATCCAAATAAAAATTGCGAGATGATGCCGAGAAAAATACCTTGAGCCATTTTTATATTTCCTTAGGTTTGATAACGTCATTATAAAAGTCTGGCGTGGTAAATTTTCTCAATATAGAATTATTGATGATTATTTTTCTCAAATTTGAGCGTTATTTTGCATTTATTTTCAAGGTGTAAACATGCAATTAGATAAATTAGATCGGGATATTTTAAATATCCTCCAACAAGATGCGACTTTGCCATTAAAAGAGCTCGCTGAAAAAGTGCATAGCTCGGTGGCAACCTGTCAGCGTCGAATTCAATTACTGACAGAAAAAGGGGTTATTACCAAACAAGTGGCGGTGGTATCGCCAAAGGCAGTGGGCAGAGGTATTAGTGTTTTTGTGATGGTGGAAATGGACAACCAACATTCCCG
>CAKVVS010000351.1:0-1568 GCA_934834395.1 Parahaemophilus parainfluenzae
AAGTGTGCGGAGAAAGCCAGTGCTCATCAAGGCCAAGTGGCGATCGTATTCGGTCGTGAGCGTGTTGGACTCACAAATGAAGAATTACTTAAATGTCATTATCATTTAAATATCCCTGCTAATCCTGGATATTCTTCGCTAAATTTAGCGATGGCAGTTCAGTTGGTAAGTTATGAAATGCGAATGGCATTTTTAGCAAAAGATAAAACGGAAAGCACACTTTCAACAATAGAAAATATCTATCCAACAGCACAAGAAATGGAATATTTTTTTGCTCATACGGAACAGGTGTATCAGTCTCTTGGTTTTATTCAAAATCAAGGGGTTATGCAAAAGTTAAGACGACTTTATAACCGTTCTTCTCTAGAAAAAAATGAATTAAATATTTTGCGAGGAATGTTAAGTGCGGTTGAAAAACGCCTTAATCTGCAAAAAGAGTAAAATTGACTATCATAGTCAGATAGGTAAACTACCTAGATGGCGATTTATAGGGATGCTTTATGAAACTAACATCTAAAGGACGATATGCGGTTACCGCAATTTTAGATATCGCACTACACGCAGGAACAAATCCAGTCTGTTTAGCAGATATCTCAGAACGTCAAAATATTTCACTTTCTTATCTTGAGCAATTATTTGCAAAATTGCGTCGTGGTGGATTAGTAAAAAGCGTTCGCGGCCCAGGTGGTGGCTATCGTTTAGCGTTACCAACTGATCAAATTTCTATCGGTATGGTGATTTCAGCCGTAAATGAGAACATTAATGTGACAAGATGCCTTGGTAAAGGAAATTGCAAAGGCGGAGTAGAGTGTTTAACTCATACATTATGGCAAGATTTAAGTGATCGCATTTCTGATTTTTTAGATGAGATTACATTAGCTGAGCTTGTAGAGAAAAAAGCTGGGAAGCATAAAGCTCACAAAGATTTTGATGACTTAATTGTAGTCAACCAATAATGGGAAAGTAGATTAAAGTGCGGTCAAATTGATAGCATTTTTAGTAGTTATTTAGGAGTGAAAATGAAATTACCAATTTATTTAGATTATGCAGCAACATGTCCAGTGGATGAACGTGTAGCTAAAAAAATGATGGAATATTTAACCATTGATGGTGTATTCGGTAATCCAGCATCTCGTTCACATAAATTTGGCTGGCAAGCTGAAGAAGCAGTTGATATTGCACGTAATCAAATTGCGGATTTGATTGGTGCAGATTCACGTGAAATTGTGTTTACTTCAGGCGCAACGGAAGCCGATAACCTCGCAATTAAAGGTGCGGCACACTTTTATCAAACAAAAGGTAAACACATTATTACTTGTAAAACTGAGCACAAGGCAGTATTGGATACTTGCCGTCAGTTAGAGCGTGAAGGCTTTGAAGTGACCTATTTAGATCCAGAAGAAGATGGTTTAATCGATCTTGAAAAATTCAAAGCGGCATTGCGTCCAGATACGATTCTTGTGTCAATTATGCACGTGAATAATGAGATTGGTGTGATTCAAGATATTAAAGCAATTGGTGAGCTTTGCCGTGCAAACAAAACCATTTTCCACGTAGATGCGACACAA
>CAKVVS010000352.1:0-1545 GCA_934834395.1 Parahaemophilus parainfluenzae
TTGTGGATCAAGTTGATTTGCCTGAATAAACCACTCTTGTTTTTCGGCTGCTTTAGACAATTTAGGCAAGATGAGAACAAGCAAGCTATCTTCATTTAATCCATTAATAAATTGCTGAAGGTTTTTCTGCAAAAGTGCGGTTAAATTTTCGGGTAAATTGAGAATGAAAATTTGCTTATTAAAGAAGAGCCCCATAGATTGGCTGGCCTCAATTAATGCAGACCAGTCAGTATTAGTATCTATGGTGATTTGATTTTTTTCATCAAAACCTTGAAGAAGGGCTGCTTGATGAATGAGATCTTCACTTTCACTGAGCAACAGGGGATCTGTCCCAACCAAAAAATAGACTTTCGCTAAATGGCTGTTCAGATTAGAAGCCAGTTGCTCAGGAAAAATGCGGTTCATTATTTTCCTTGAACTTGATGTTGTAAGGCAGCCATTTTATTAATTAATTGGCGAGCCGCTTGTTCACGCATATCATTCCAAATTACATCGCGTTCAGCTGATTTTGCTAATGCAGCACGTGAGTTATCAAAGAAAGTGCGGTTGATTTTTGCAGAGATTGGATAGGTTTCCCCATTTGCTAAACGCACGCTAGCCTCAACATCAAGGGTCAATACTTTTTCTGCTTCACGGCCTTGTTTAAAGACTGACGCCACTTTATCGCTCGAAGTCTGTTTATTTAAACGCAACACTGGCACACCTTGTTTTGCAGGAACAAGGTTTACGTTGTTGCTAAGCAGTTGCTTACGCATTGCCATTGACATTTCACTGTATGGGTCGCTACTTTCAAGGGCCATTGTTTTTAATTCTGCAGGAACAGCCGCACCATTATCGAAGTGCCAACCACAAGCAGTTAAAAAGGCAGTTGCCCCAACTAAGCAGATCGTTTTGATTGATTTCATCATAAAAATTACCTGTAAAATTCACCGCACTTTATTTTGTTTAAGAGCTGTTTATGCAACACTTAGAATAAAATGCGGTTATTTTATGGATTATTGCGGTTTAACCACCACATTTAACAATTTACCTGGTACATAAATCACTTTCACGATTTGTGTATTGTCAGTAAATTTCTTCACATTTTCATCTGCAAATGCAACCGTTTTCACGGTTTCTTCATCCGCATCAGCTGCAACGGTGACTTTACCACGAACTTTACCGTTGACTTGAACCACGATAAGTTTTTCATCTTCGACCATCGCCGCTTCATCAGCTTTCACCCATTCTGCATGGTCGATGTTGCTTTCGTTACCTAAAGCTTTCCATAACTCAAAGCAGATATGTGGTGTGATTGGGTAAAGCATACGCACGACTGCGCTTAATGCTTCTGCCATCACAGCACGATCTTGCTCGCTTTCTAATGGCGCACGGGTTAATTTATTCATTAACTCCATCACTGCCGCGATAGCAGTATTGAACGTTTGACGGCGGCCAATATCATCGCTCACTTTGGCGATCGTTTTATGCACATCACGGCGAAGTGCTTTTTGGTCTGCAGAAAGTGCGGTTACATCTAAAGCGGTTTTTGCAGGATTTTGACTG
>CAKVVS010000353.1:0-1526 GCA_934834395.1 Parahaemophilus parainfluenzae
TGTTGTTGGCTCCATTCAAGCCTTAGAAGCTATCAAAGTACGGTTAAAAATCGGTTCAAATTTATGTGGACGCTTGTTGTTTATCGATGGATTAACCATGCGTATCCGAGAAATGAAATTGACTGTTTAACTTTTCTCTTAACACTTGAGCTGGCAGAAAGTTTATCTAAACGAATCATTATGATGACTTACCATTGAAACAACCTATGGGTAATATTATCTTTGAATGTTTTTTCCGTTTATTTTTTGAAGGATTATTTGAATTTCTATTCAATAAATATCCCAAATTAAGTTGGGAATTATGGTGCGCATTTTCCCTGCTATTTGGTTTCTATTTCTTTGCCTTCCTTAATATAGACAAGTCTGCTTGGATAATTTGTTTATTAGCTATCATTTCAGGTGGGCTTACGATGCTTATTAGCATAGCTTTCATTTTTTTAATTGAAAAATTAGTCTTAAAGAAAAAGTAAGCCTTATAGATTAACTTTATTCTCCCACCTTAACGCACGAAATTACCCACAAATAATTATCTCTCCCCTCGTGCATTACCCAAAAACAAATGCTATTATCTTGTTCGACAATTCATTTGTCTATATCGCAAGTTTTGTGTATAGGAAAATGGTAGACACATCAAAAATCTCTTCATTTTATACCGCACTTGCAAATCATCATTTCATCATTTTAAGGATTAACTCTCTCATGAAAGAGGTTTTGCAACAATTTAAACAAAATTATCTGATTAAATACTGGAATCCTGTCGCGGCAGTCATTGCTGCGGGGCTTATTTCAGCTTATTACTTTGGGGTAACTGGCACTTATTGGGCGGTTACGGGGGAATTTACCCGTTGGGGCGGTCATGCTTTGCAAGCGCTAGGCGTCGATGTGTCCGACTGGAGCTACTATAAAATTATTGGCATGCAAGGTACGATCTTCACTCGTATTGATGGCGTGATGATTTTAGGTATGTTCGCAGGGTGTATTTCTGCTGCACTTTGGGCAAACAACGTAAAATGGCGCAACCAACCGCACAAACGTCGTATTGTTCAAGCCCTCATTGGTGGTGCATTAGCCGGTTTCGGTGCGCGTTTAGCAATGGGCTGCAACCTCGCTTCTCTCTTCACGGGTATTCCTCAATTTTCGGTTCATGCTTGGTTCTTCACTATTGCCACTGCCATTGGTACTTACGCAGGGGTAAAAGTCACCTTACTTCCAATGTTCCGCGTGAAATTAGAATTGAAAAAAGGCGCGGCAAAATTACAAGAAACGGATCCTAAACAGGCAAATCGTCGTTTTTGGATTGGTATGGCCGTCTTTTTTGCTTACCTAATCGCTTCACTTTATGTGATGACAAGCTCTATCAAACTCGGTTTCGCGATGCTTTGTGGTTTAGCTTTCGGCTTATTAATTGAACGTGCTCAAATCTGCTTTACTTCCGCTTTCCGTGATTTATGGGTAACGGGTCGTGCATATATGGCAAAAGCCATCATCTTCGGTATTATCGTGGGTACGCTTGGCTTATTCAGCTA
>CAKVVS010000354.1:0-1515 GCA_934834395.1 Parahaemophilus parainfluenzae
TTGACGACTTGAAACTTCAAATTGAAGTACTGGCTATCCATCAAGAACACAGAGCTGAAAAGCAATTAAGGGGAATTTAAAACGATGGGGTATGGTCGCGAAATACAAAATCAATTTGCCGTTACTTACGCCAAGATGGGCAATGCAACGCACGCTTTGCGAATGGTATTAGGGGAGGAACGTGCTGGCAGAATGAAACCGCACACACTACGGGCAAAAGCTAGCGAGTTACTGAATCATTATCGAGTAGCGGAACAAATTGAGCAGGAAAAGGCAGAAATGCAACAGCGTGGGGAAACCTTGCCACATTACCGCTTGAGAACATGGCGGGCGGATTTATTAAGCGGTGAGCCTTATCAACCACCTGAACCGCTGCCACACCCTTTTGTTATTCCGCGAGGAATGAAAGGGTTGTTTAAGGAGGTGGAACGCTTAAAAAGATCCATTACAAAACCTGACATTTTTTAATTAGGAACAAGAAGATCCGCTAATAAAAGGGTAAGTATTTAATGAAATGCGCAATAGCCAAACATAACCCGCTAATTTTACTTCAAGCGGTTAAACATTATCAGAAATCAGCTCAAATCTTCACTTTCCCGAGCCTGTATGACGATTTTGAGCCTTATCCAATAAAAGAGGTGGTGGACGTATTAAAGCTCAAGGTAAGTGATTTAGAGTGCGCTATAGATGCTCACCCGTTGAATGAATCACTAAAAACCAGCCTTTACACGACCAAGAAACATTTAGAGAGCATGGAAAAGCGATTAAAGGAGATGACACCATGAAAACCGAAATTATAAACCTATTACAAACTACACAAGCCCTTGATGGTGGAAATCAAGGCATTAATGCACGCGATGTTCACCGACTTTTGAGATCAAAACGGCACTATTCAATGTGGATTAAAGCGCGAATTAATCAAGCGGGCTTTATTGAAAATCAAGATTTTGCCATTGTTCAAAGTTTAGTCGTCGATTTGCCAAAATTGGCAAGTAAAGAAAGTGATTGTTTTTTGCGCAACAAAATGGGGGAGCAAAAAGAAACCCGAGGAGGACACAATAGGGTTGATTATATTGTTACCCTTGATATGGCAAAGCACCTTTGCTTAATGGAGAAGAACGAAATCGGCAGAGCGGTTAGACAGCACTTTATTGACGCAGAAAGACAGTTAAGACAGGTTGCGCCAACGGTTTATAAAAACACGCTTGCCAAAACACAGGCACGGTTGGCGGCAATCGACCATAACCGAGAAATGACGGACGCAATCAAGGCAACATTACAGCGCACCAATAAAGCCCCTAAAGCGTTTTATTACTCAAGGGAACAGGAAATGCTGGATAGTCTTGTTTTAGGTGAAAACGTGCGCCGGTGGAAGAAACAGCAGGGCATTATTGGTAATGTGCGTGACAGATTCACTACAGAACAACTAAACACACTGAAAACCTTGCAGGCCACCAACACCGCGCTAATTAATTTAGGCATGAATTACTACGAGCGCAAGGGGCGATTGATAAC
>CAKVVS010000355.1:0-503 GCA_934834395.1 Parahaemophilus parainfluenzae
ATCATAATGAGCGATGTGATGTTCGATAATATAAAGGGCATCCGGATCGCTGCCGTCATTTAATAAATCCGTAATGATTTCACGGGTTTCTTCTTGAAGTTCGTTAAAGTTCGTCATAAGGCATTCCTTTTGTCAGAAAAAGTGCGGTCATTGTAGGAGATAAAGATGAAAATGTCGCTAAAAATTTATTCTCATTTCAGTTTGCCTTGAGGGGGCGGAAAGGTTAAAATTCTGCGCGAATAAATTGTGCTTAATATGCCCAGCTGATCACGCTATTTATTGCAGCGAAAAAAGTTGGGCTTTCTTATTTTAGAACGAAAAAAATGGTCAAACATCTCCCTTATTTCACCTTAAAAACACCGCCAAAAACAACCGCACTTTTAAAGTGCGGTCATAAATTAAGATGTTTTATTTTATCTGTTTACAACAAGGACGGTGCAACACCAAGTAATTTTCTTGTGTAATCCACTGTTGGGTGGTTGAAAATATCTTCAGTGCTACCG
>CAKVVS010000355.1:513-1513 GCA_934834395.1 Parahaemophilus parainfluenzae
AAAACGGATTGCAATACACTGTTTGTGGGTGAAAAACTTGCCAAGTTTGCGGGTATTTCTGATCGAAATATGGGGTATGCAGGTTTGAAAGATCGTCATGGCATCACCGAACAATGGTTTTGTTTGCAAATGCCGGGAAAGGAAACGCCAGATTTTAGTCAATTTCACTTGGAAGGCGTTGAGATTTTAGATGTCACTCGCCACAATCGTAAAATTCGTACAGGAAGTCTCCAAGGAAATGCCTTCGAGATTTTATTGCGCGGAGCAAAAGAAAGTGATGAGTTAAATGAACGCTTAAATTTTGTGGCGAAATACGGTTTTCCTAACTACTTCACTGAACAACGTTTTGGGCGTGATGGTCATAATCTGACTCAAGCGATTCGTTGGGCGAAAGGGGAGATTAAGGTTAAAGATCGTAAAAAACGCAGTTTTTACCTTTCTGCAGCTCGTAGCGAAATTTTTAATTTAGTTGTAGCAGAACGAATTGAACAAAATGTGGCAGATCAGGTTCTAAGAGACGATATTGTGCAATTAAACGGATCGCACAGTTGGTTTAAGGCTGATGAAAATGAAGATTTAGTGGTCTTACAGCAACGTTTGAACGAACAAGATATTTTGCTCACTGCGCCTTTAATTGGCGAAGAAAATTTATCCGCAAGTGCGGTCGAAAATAAAGCGGTTTCTCATGTTGAATTTAAGAAAGTGAAAAGCGAAGCTGAATTGAAGCAAGCACTTGCTGAAAATAACAAATCACTTGTGATGCTCGATCTTTATGCGGATTGGTGTGTGGCTTGTAAAGAGTTTGAAAAAGAAACATTTAGCGATCCTCGTGTACAAAAAACCTTTGGCGATATGTTGCTCCTTCAAGTTGATATGACAAAAAACTCTGAAGAAAACCGTGCTTTAATGACAAAATATAAAGTGCTAGGTTTACCGACTATTTTGTTCTTTAATCAAGATGGAAAAGAAATCGAGGGGAGTCGTGTTAACGGATTCATGT
>CAKVVS010000356.1:0-1502 GCA_934834395.1 Parahaemophilus parainfluenzae
GTATGAGGTTGGATTAACGTCTGCCAAATCTCCCCTACCCCTCTTTGCTAAAGAGGGGGTATTCTTGAGTAAATTAATATTAGCGGGCTATTTATATTTTAATTTCAATATAGATTAAATTATCTGCTTTCAAAAAACATTAAAGTAGAACATAGATATTTAACTCTGCAAAGATCCAATCCCCTCTTTAGCAAAGAGGGGTAGGGGAGATTTGGCAGAAATGATAACGAAGAAAATAATCAAATAGGACATGAATTTCTTAATTTACACACGCTATAAGAGATAACGGAAAATATAATGAAGCAACATACTTATCAAACTACGGTAGAGTGGGTTGGAAATTTAGGAGCTGGTACTTCATCTTATATCGCATACGAACGGGATTTTATTGCTTCGGCATTGAATAAACCTAATATTTTAGGTTCTGCTGATCCTGCTTTTCGTGGCGATAAAACTCGTTGGAATCCTGAAGATATGTTACTGGCATCTATTTCTGCCTGTCATAAATTATGGTATTTACATTTTTGTGCAGTTAATAACATTATTGTGCAAGAATACCGTGATGAAGCAATAGCGATTATGGATGAAGGCAGTTCTGAGCATGCAGGACGCTTTATTTCGGCAACATTAAAACCTCGTGTGAGAATTTCAAGCGAGTCGGATGCAGTTAAGGCATTGGCATTACATGAAAATGCGCATCAGGCATGTTTTATCGCAAATTCACTTAATTTTCCTGTGAAATGTGAAGCGCTGATTGAAAAAGATTAAATTAAAATAAAACGGTGCGCAAGTTGCACCTTACCAGAGAAAACAAAATGACAACCCAAAACTTCCTAGTAGAAATCGGCACGGAAGAGCTGCCACCAAAAGCTCTCAAAACATTAGCAACCTCTTTTGCGGATAACGTTGAAGCGGAATTGAACCAAGCGGGCTTAACCTTCGATAAAATCGAATGGTTTGCGGCGCCGCGTCGTTTGGCGGTGAAAGTGTTGAACTTAGCCACACAACAACCGAGCAAAGAAATTGAAAAACGCGGGCCTGCAGTGTCTGCAGCCTTTGATGCGGAAGGTAATCCAACTAAAGCGGCAGAAGGCTGGGCGCGCGGTTGCGGTATTACCGTTGAGCAAGCGGAGCGCATTGCGACTGATAAAGGTGAATGGTTAGTTCATCGTGCAAAAATTGAAGGTCAGCCGACCAAAAACTTGCTTAACGACATTGTGGCCAATGCGTTGGCGAAATTGCCAATTCCAAAGCCAATGCGTTGGGCTGACAAAACAGTGCAGTTTATTCGTCCAGTTCACACCGTGACTATGTTGTTAGGTGATGAGTTAATTGAAGGCGAAATTTTAGGTGTGGCAAGTGCTCGCACTATTCGCGGTCACCGTTTCTTAGGCGAGAAAGAATTTGAAATTCAACATGCAGACCAATATCCGCAATTATTGCGTGAAAAAGGTTCTGTCGTAGCAGATTTCAATGAGCGTAAAGAAGAAATTTTGGCAAAA
>CAKVVS010000357.1:0-1495 GCA_934834395.1 Parahaemophilus parainfluenzae
AGAGCGGGATTATTCACCAATGCACGAGCAATCGCAACACGTTGACGTTCACCGCCAGAAAGTGCAGATGGACGATGAGTAACACGATGACTTAAGCCTACTGCACCCAATATTTTTTCAGCACGATCTTTTGCTTCTGTTTTATTCTGGCGACCAATTAACATCGGCATCATCACATTTTCTAACGCAGTAAAATCCGCCATTAAATGGTGAAATTGATATACAAACCCTAAATTTTGGTTACGTAATTTAGCCAATTCACTTTCAGACGCTTTTTGCAAAGATTGCCCTTTAATAAAGACTTCCCCACTACTTGGCTGATCTAAGCCACCTAAGGTGTGCAATAAAGTACTTTTTCCTGAACCAGAACTCCCCACTATCGCCACTAATTCTTGTGGTTTCATAGCAAAGCTTACGCCTTTTAATACTTGGGTTTGGTTCTCGCCTTCTTGGTAAAATTTATTAATATTTTGGCATTCTAATAAATAGTTATTCATATTTTACTCATAACGTAATGCTTCCGCTGGCTCAGTTTTCGCCGCACGATAAGCAGGATAAATGGTTGATAACAAAGATAACAATAAAGAAAAGGCAATCACAATAATGACTTGCACAGGCTCAATGGATGTTGGCAAGAAAACACCGTTCGGATTGACCGCACTTAAAATTGCCCCAAGATTTAAGGTGATTAATACGCCCAGTACAGCACCAATCAATGTGCCCACTAGTCCAACCAATAAACCTTGATAAATAAAGATAGAACGTACTTGTGATTTAGTAACACCTTGTGTTTGCAAAATAGCGATTTCTCCTTGTTTATCCACCACCATTAAACTTAATGAGGTCACAATATTGGAAATCGCCACAACGATAATTAAGCTAATCAACAAGCCCATCATATTTTTTTCCATACGAACCGCTTGGAAAAACTCCCCTTTTTGGACACGCCAATCGCTGATATGGCTCTCTTTAAAATAGGTTGGCAATTCTGTGATTTGGAAAGGATCATCCAGGAATAAACGATAGCCTTGAGCCTCACCAGGCTGAATACGCATTAAGCGACCAATATCGGCTAAATTAGCAAAAACCTCGTAACCTGACGCTTCGCTATAATCATAGTAAATCTCACTCACCGTAAACAAACGCTGCATCGGCACGCGACCAAATGGGGTATATTGGCTATTTTCCGTAATCATTAAGCGAACTTTATCGCCCACCGCTAAGCCTAATTTTTGAGCCAGATTATCACCAATAATTAACTTAAACTCACCTTGCGGCAAAAGTTGATTAAATTGGCTAGGATCGAAACCCTCCAGTAAAGGATCATCTGAAAAAGACTGAATGCCAATCACTTGTCCCGCACTCACGCCTTTTGCCGTTTGAAAAACAACATTTGTCGTATTAATTGGCACGGCTTTTTGCACAAAGTGCGGTGTATTTTCAAGCGGTTTTTCTGCCGAAACAGGCGCTTCTTGGCTAACAATCGCGTGTGGAA
>CAKVVS010000358.1:0-1479 GCA_934834395.1 Parahaemophilus parainfluenzae
AACGAAGGTACTAAAGTTGAATTAAACGGTTCTCTTCGTTTAATCATGGAAAAAGCGGATAAAAAAGTGTACAACGCCGCTAACCAATCAACTAAAAAAGCTAACTCTGCTTTACGTAATGCAGGCTCACGTTTCGGCATCACTGTAAAACATAACTTAGATAACGATTTCTATGCATTAGGTCGTTTAGAATTCCGTTTTGATGATACAGATTCTCGTGATAAATTTGGTAGACTTTATGCTAAACGTGCTTACGTAGGTTTAGGTAGTAAAGCTACTGGCGATATCACATTTGGTCGTCAATTAACTATCGCAGATGATTTAAGCCAAGCAGTTGATTATGAATATGGTTTAATTCCAAAAGAAGAATATATTCCAACTGCGGGTACAGGCGTAATTCGTTATGACTATAAAGGTATTGAAGGTTTACAATTAAGTGCAAACTATAACTTTGGTCAAAAAAATAATGAAAAAGGCAAAGCACTTGATCCAGCTATCAAAAATGCATTTGGTTTCGGTGCATTATACACAGCGGGTGATTTAGATGCGCGTTTCGCTTATGGCCACACTAGCTTTGAAACTGATGCGTCATATAAACACCGTTTAGATGGTTTTTTAGCATCATTAGGTTATAAATTTGGCGACTTCACATTAACTGGTGACTTTGGTTATGCTCATGAAAAAGAAAATGATGCAAAAACCAATAAATTCTACGTATCTCCAGGCTTTGCATATCAAGTAACTCCAGCATCTCAAGTATATGGTAACTACCTATATGAACGCGTAAAAGGTGAAACTACCAAAGATAAAACTCACGGTTTCTTACTTGGTGCAGACTACAAACTTCATAAACAAGTCGTAGTGTTCTTAGAAGGTAAATACGTAACAACTAAAAATTATGCTGAAAATGCAAATGGTGGTTATGCTTACGATGGTAAAACTAAAGACAGAGCTATCGGTGTAGGTATGCGTGTATACTTCTAATCTTTGATTAGAAAGAAATCTTAAAAGGCGAATCGAAAGGTTCGCCTTTTTGCTTATCTTTTTAAATCTCCCCAACCCCTCTTTACGAAAGAGGGGCTTTTTTATGAGTTACTTTTAATATTTTATGGGAGTGTTTGAGAGGGCTAAGAGCGGAGAGCATTTATTTGCCAATAAAATCCCCCTCTTTCGTAAAGAGGGGGATAGGGGGAGATTTACTACTGCAACTTATCCAAAATCAATTCTGCCATCATTTCAATATGGGCTTTTTCTGCATTTAATGCAGGGATGTAGTGATAAGAAACGCCGCCATGAGCCAAGAATTTCTCTTTATTTTCAACCTCTATTTCTTCTAAGGTTTCTAAGCAATCCACCGAAAAGCCCGGGCAGATCACAGCTATTTTCTGAATGCCTTGAGAAGCCGCTTCTTCTAAAAAGTGATCGGTATAAGGTTGTAACCATTCTTCACGCCCAAATCGTGATTGGAAGGTCATATTC
>CAKVVS010000359.1:0-1471 GCA_934834395.1 Parahaemophilus parainfluenzae
ATTAATTAAAGATCGAAATCACCGAAATCATTGGTATCGACTTTAGAGTCAATTTGACCAACAAGGTAAGAACTCACTTCGACTTCTTGTGGCGCCACTTGTACGTTGTCAGAAACAAGCCATGCGTTAATCCATGGAATTGGGTTAGAACGCGCACCAAATGGCAATGGAAGACCGACCGCTTGCATACGGATATTCGTGATATATTCCACGTATTGCACTAAAATATCTTTGTTCAAACCAATCATTGACCCATCTTTGAACAAGTAATCCGCCCATTCTTTTTCTTGTTCCGCTGCGGCTAAGAATAAATCGTAGGCTTCTTGTTTACATTCTTCCGCAATTTCTGCCATTTCAGGATCGTCTTGACCTGCAGCCATAATGTTTAAAATATGCTGCGTACCGGTTAGGTGTAAGGCTTCATCACGTGCGATAAATTTAATGATTTTCGCATTACCTTCCATTAATTGACGCTCTGCAAAGGCAAACGAACAAGCGAAAGATACGTAGAAACGAATTGCTTCAAGTGCGTTCACACTCATCAAGCAAAGATAAAGTTGTTTTTTTAGATTACGTAATGTCACTACACATTCTTTACCATCTACCGTGTAAGTTCCTTCACCATATAGGCTGTAAAGTTGGCTATCACGAATTAAATCATCGTAATAAGAAGAAATGTCACGTGCACGTTTGATGATTTCTTCGTTGGTCACGATGTCATCAAACACGAGAGATGGGTCGTTCACAATGTTACGAATAATGTGGGTATAAGAACGCGAGTGGATGGTTTCAGAGAAGGTCCAAGTCTCAATCCAAGTTTCTAATTCAGGAATCGACACTAACGGTAATAATGCAACGTTCGGGCTACGGCCTTGAATAGAATCTAATAAGGTTTGATATTTTAAGTTACTGATGAAAATGTGTTTTTCATGCTCAGGTAACGCGGCATAGTCGATACGGTCTTGAGACACATCCACTTCTTCTGGACGCCAGAAGAAAGAAAGTTGTTTTTCAATGAGCTTTTCAAAGGTCTCATATTTTTGTTGATCGTAACGCGCAACGTTAACGTTTTGACCAAAGAACATTGGTTCTTTTAATTGGTCGTTTTTGGTTTGCGAGAAAGTAGTATATGCCATGTTATATCCTTACTTATAGCGGGCTTTTACCCACTTAATGATTGATTGCCTAAAAATATCAAAAGGCGGACTTGTAAACAAGCCCACCTAAATTATTAAATCTTACACGCCCCACCAGCACAGCCATCATCTAAATCTTCTTGGCTGTCTTCAGCACCATCACGAGTGTTTTGATAGTAGAGGGTTTTTAAGCCGTATTTGTAAGCGGTTAAAAGATCTTTTAACAACACTTTCATTGGCACTTTACCATCTTCAAAACGTTTTGGATCGTAGTTGGTATTTGCAGAGATTGCTTGATCCACGAATTTTTGCATAATGCCTACTAAGTGTAAGTA
>CAKVVS010000360.1:0-1469 GCA_934834395.1 Parahaemophilus parainfluenzae
CGATAAAGTTTACACCCGCATCCAAGGCGGCGTAAACCAGGCGCATGAATACGCGCGTCTTTGGTCACGAATTGGTAACAACTGCGGCGTTAAAGCTAGCACAAAAGGCGATATTAAAGCCATCGCGCAAGCCTGGGGGCTTGATATAGCAGACAAGGATTTAATGACCGTCCTTTATGACATCGGCGGCAAGGCGGGCGGCTTACGCGCTTTAACGCAATATTTACGCCTAGCCGGCATGACAGCAAAAGGACAAGGCACTGTAATCACACTCGACCTAATTTTAACCGCCCAAGCACAAATGAAAGGAGCGAACTAATGACAAGCATTACAAAAAACAACACCTTGCGCGAGCAAACTAAACCACATCCAGTGTTTGGTGGCAGCAACAAAATCGCCCTAGGTTACTTATCACAAACGCAAAAATGCGTGTTTGAGTTAAACAAAATGGGCTTGCATGTATTAAACATTGAGTTTGACAAAATCAAACCGCGCGTGCGCATTGAACCGAACGCATTAACGAAGAAATTTGAAAAAACAGGCCAGGCGCTTGCGTATATCCAAGGCAACGACGGCGTGCATTTTGCCGAATATCAAATGATGGTCGAAGGCATCAAGGTAATTTGGCGCAGTTATTTACACTAAAACCAGGAGGAAAAAATGGCAAAAAAACCAACCCGAATTAAAACCGACACCTTTGCAGTGCGTTATCAAACGCGCGATGAAGTGGAAGTGGCAATTAAAGAGATCGGCGATTTAAACCGCGAATTAGAACGCCTCGCGATTGAACAAAACGACCGCTTGGCCGCCATCACCGAAGAATACGCACCAAAGATGAACGCAATCAAAGAAAAGATCGCGCCAAAACAAGATGCTGTGCAAGCCTGGTGTGAAAGCCGCCGCGATGAATTGACATTAAACGGCAAAACCAAAACAGGCACTTTCAACACCGGTGAAGTGCAATGGCGACAACGTCCACCGTCAGTCGGTATTCGCGGCACAGAGAGCGTGATTGAAAGTTTGCACACGTTAGGCTTGGTTCGCTTTATCCGCACCAAAGAAGAAGTGAACAAAGAGGCCATGTTAAATGAGCCTGAATTAGCCGCAACAGTGGCTGGTGTAACGATTAAAACCGGTGTGGAAGATTTTGTGATCACCCCTTTTGAACAGGAGGCGAAATAATGCCAGCCTGGGCATTGAACCCAGTGTCCTATTTGATTGCCGGGGTAATTCTAAGCCTAATAGTGGGCATATTAGACCATGAATAAAGCCTATTTAAACGCTCTTTAAACCCTAATTTAAGGGGCGTTCATAATAAGTTTTAACCAACCATAAAAGGAAACACAAAAATGGAGAACATCCACAAGTTTAACCGCTTTAAATATTACAGCGAAAAAGAAGCAAAAAGTGAACACCAAGGCGACTTACAAGACGCCAAGGAACAATGTGCTATCGCAGAGCTTAATGCG
>CAKVVS010000361.1:0-1427 GCA_934834395.1 Parahaemophilus parainfluenzae
AGTTATAGCCGTACTCCTTTGGAGTACAAACCAGCTTGCCCCAAAGGGGCAGAATGATACGTAACCTAGGGTAGCTCGGCTACCCTAGGCAGACAGAGGAAGAATATATGCAACCCACTCTTTTCATCGACCGCGACGGCACGCTGATTGACGAACCAAAAACCGATTTTCAGATCGATAGTTTGGAAAAACTGAAATTTGAGCCGAACGTAATTCCTGCCTTGCTCAAGCTCAAAGGTAAATACCGTTTTGTGATGGTGTCCAATCAAGACGGACTAGGTACGGATTCTTTCCCGCAAGAAGATTTCGACAAGCCACACAACGCCATGATGGAGTTGTTTAAATCGCAGGGCATTGAATTTGATGATGTGCTGATTTGCCCTCACAAACCGGAAGATAACTGCGCCTGCCGCAAACCGAAAACCAAGTTGCTGAAAAAATACATCCAAAAAAACTTGTTCGATCCTGACCGCTCTTTTGTGATTGGCGACCGCGCCACCGATGTACAGTTGGCGGAAAATCTCGGCATTCGCGCACTGCAATATCACCCTGAAAAATTAAACTGGGATTTGATCGCAGAAAAACTGCTCGGCGAACCTGTCAGCAACATCGGCAACCGCCTGCCACGCTATGCAGAAGTTGCCCGCAAAACTAAAGAAACGGACATCAAAGTACAAGTGTGGCTGGACGAAACGGGCGTGAACCAAATTAGCACAGGTGTGGGCTTCTTCGACCACATGCTCGACCAAATCGCGACCCACGGCGGTTTCCGCATGAATGTCAGCTGCAAAGGCGATTTACACATTGACGAACACCACACCGTGGAAGACACCGCTCTCGCCCTCGGTGCAGCTTTAAAACAAGCCATCGGCGACAAACGAGGTATCGCCCGCTTTGGTTTCGTGTTGCCAATGGACGAATGCAAAACAGAATGTGCGCTGGATTTATCCGGCCGCCCGTGGATCAAATTCAATGCAAAATTCAAACGAGACAAAGTAGGTGATTTCAGCACCGAACTCACAGAACACTTCTTCCAATCCATTGCGTTCTCGCTGCTTGCCACGCTTCATCTCAAAGCCATCGGCGACAACGACCACCACAAAATTGAAAGTTTGTTTAAGGTGTTTGGGCGAACGTTGAGACAGGCGATTCGTATAGAAGGGAATGAATTGCCGAGTTCGAAGGGCATCTTATAATAGAATCTCTTAAACCGTGAGTCTTATGTTTTAACTAAATTAAAGGTAAATTCAAGGTATTTAAAATGCAAAAAATAACTGACTAATACAATTAGTCAGTTATTCCGTTATTTCATACTAATTAACGAGTTGCTCTCACTAATTTGTAATACATATTAGGGCGTGGTGTAGGTGGAAATGGTTCGCCCTTAACACAGGTTACTTCATTTTCTTGTAAGCCACTTGCAGAAT
>CAKVVS010000362.1:0-1410 GCA_934834395.1 Parahaemophilus parainfluenzae
TCCACTAATTTTGCACGTTCTGAGCGATCTTGATGATAAAAGGCATCCGTAGTACTTTCTGTTTTTTCCGCTAAATAAACAGTGAAGGGACGCGGCTCGGCAAAAACCGTTTTTAACCCTGTTTTAATCACTTGTGTGGATAAGACTGATAAGCCCATTACAATCACACCCATAATCCATTGCTTACGATTTTCAAAAAGAAAACGGAAAAGCAAGGCAAATATAGCGCAAGAGATCAAAGCATAAGGTACACTGCCTGTTTCAGTTAAGAGATAAAGCCAGTAATCCCATTCCATTAATTGATTGTTTCCATGCCAATGATAAGCAAAACCCCAAACAAAAAATGGTACAAGACAAAGTAATAATGTATATAATGACAACCTTTTAAACATTGTTTCCTCTCGACAAGTAAAATAAGGTTTGCATTTTAGCAGAATTACGTAAAAAGGATAAGTTATGTCAAAAATCCAACTGGTTACTCAAGCTAATTTACCAACTGAATACGGTATTTTCAAAATGGTCGGATTTGAGTTTCCTGATACAAAAAAAGAACACGTTGCCTTGGTTATGGGCGATATTTCAAATCAAGATGAGCCTGTACTCGCCCGTATTCATTCTGAATGTTTAACCGGCGATGCATTACATAGTTTAAAATGTGATTGCGGTTTTCAACTAGCTGCTGCATTGCGTCAAATTAGTGAAGAAGGTCGTGGCGTATTGATTTACCACCGAGAAGAAGGCCGAGGCATTGGTTTAATCAATAAAATTCGCGCTTATGCATTACAAGATCAAGGAATGGACACAATTGAAGCCAACCTTGCATTAGGTTTTAAAGCCGATGAACGTAACTTTAATGTATGTGCCGATATGTTTGAATTATTAGGTGTGAAACAAGTTCGCTTGATGACAAACAACCCACAAAAAGTAGAAACCATGAAAAAAGCGGGTATTAATATCGTGGAACGTGTACCATTGAATGTAGGGGAAAACCGTTACAATACAAAATATCTTGATACCAAAGCGAAGAAAATGGGTCATTATATTGTACATAATAACGAAGAACATTTAATGACTTGCCCACATTGTCAAGAAGAAGTAATTTAATAAAAAAGCCATACAACAGTATGGCTTTTCTTTTATCAAAACAATTATTGATTTACACCCCAATGACGAGTGTCTTTATCAAATTTCATGCCTGAATGAGATCCTTCCGAACCATTAAAATAAACGTCTTTATTTGCACAAGCTGAAATCACTAATGCACCAATAAAAATAAGAAGTAATTTTTTCATTATGTTTACCTTTTTAAACTGACTTGCCAAAATTGTATCATAACTTTTATTAACTTTTCCTGCTTACTGCTTAAATTAGCTGATTTCTTGCAAAATTCATGCCTAGCTTCTACAATAG
>CAKVVS010000363.1:0-1379 GCA_934834395.1 Parahaemophilus parainfluenzae
CGACATAATTGTAAAGTCTTCAGTAATTGATTTTCTTTCCTGAAGTAAGAAACTTCCGCTATAATGACCGCACTTTTTACACTTATAAAGGAAAGAACAATGCAAAATCCAAAAGATGATGTTTTATATGCACCAGTTGAGTGGGTTGACCATAGCGAAGGCTATACCGATATTCGTTTCCACAAATCGACTGATGGTATTGCAAAAATCACGATTAATCGTCCAGAAGTGCGCAATGCATTCCGTCCGCAAACAGTCAAAGAAATGATCCATGCTTTTTCTAACGCGCGTTTCGATGAAAAAATTGGCGTGATTGTATTAACCGGTGAAGGCGAAAAAGCATTCTGTTCTGGTGGTGACCAAAAAATTCGTGGTGACTACGGCGGTTACAAAGATGAAAGCGGTGTACATCACTTAAATGTATTGGATTTCCAACGTGATATTCGTACTTGTCCAAAACCAGTGGTGGCAATGGTCGCAGGTTATGCGATTGGTGGTGGTCACGTACTTCATATGTTATGTGATTTAACCATTGCGGCAGACAATGCGATTTTCGGTCAAACTGGCCCTAAAGTAGGTTCATTTGATGGTGGTTGGGGCGCAAGCTATATGGCCCGTTTAGTCGGTCAGAAAAAAGCCCGAGAAATTTGGTTCTTATGCCGCCAATATAATGCGCAAGAAGCATTAGATATGGGCTTAGTGAATACTGTCGTGCCTTATGCAGATTTAGAAAAAGAAACTGTGCGTTGGTGCCGTGAAATGTTACGTAATAGCCCAATTGCATTGCGTTGCTTAAAAGCTGCATTGAATGCAGACTGCGATGGTCAATCAGGTTTACAAGAGCTTGCGGGTAACGCAACCATGTTGTTCTATATGACTGAAGAAGGTCAAGAAGGCCGTAACGCGTTTAACGAAAAACGCGCACCAGACTTCAGTAAATTCAGACGTAATCCTTAATTTGAACATAAAAGTGCGGTTAAAAATCTGTGTGTTTTTAACCGCACTTTTACCATCAAGGAGAATAAGATGGAAACCAAATCATTTAATCTTTATCGTTATTCTATTCCCGTTGATAGTCAGTTAATCTTGCGTGGGCGTTTTTTAAAACGTCGAGAAGGCTTGATTGTACGTGTTGCCTGTAGCCGTGATGGATGGGGAGAAATCGCACCTTTACCAGGGTTTAGCGAAGAAACCTTTGATCAAGCGCAAGAGCAAGCACTTGAATGGCTAACGAATTGGTGTCATGCGAGCTGTGAAGCGCTAAGAGTGCCCCTTGATGGTTGTTATCCTTCCGTTGCTTTCGGTATTAGCACGGCGATGGATGAGATGAAGCGTTATTTAAATGAGGAAGGCAACTATCATACTGCACCGTTGTGCTA
>CAKVVS010000364.1:0-1335 GCA_934834395.1 Parahaemophilus parainfluenzae
GTGCTCGCCTTAGCCAAATTCTTTGGAATTTAATTAGTAATGCCGTCAAATTCACTGACAAAGGTGAAGTCACCCTAAGGGTGCAGAAAATGCAAGATAATCAGTATCAATTTAGTGTTACTGATACGGGGGCAGGAATTGCACCTTGTGAATTAGATAAGATTTTTACCATGTATTATCAGGTTAAAGATAATATTCATCGCTCTGCAGGAAGTGGCATCGGCCTCGCGATTTCTAAAAATCTTGCGCAGTTAATGCAAGGGGATTTAACCGTTGAAAGTGAGCTGGATAAAGGTTCTACTTTTTATTTAACGATTATTGCGGATAAAGCCCAAGCTAATGAGATGAATACTGAAACAGCCATGCAGCATCTTTCTATTTTATTAGTTGAAGATGTTGAATTGAATGTGGTTGTGGCTAAAAGCATTCTTGAAAAGCAGGGGCATTATGTTGATGTTGCCATGAATGGTGAACAGGCGATCCGATTATTTGAGAAAAATACCTATGATATTGTTTTTCTTGATATTAAGTTGCCTGATATGTCAGGTTTTGATATCGCACAATATTTGCGAAAAAACTACGAAGAAGGGATTTACGATTTTCTACCGCCTTTAATTGCCTTTACAGCGAACGTGATGCATAGCGAAGAAGAATATCAAGAGCAGGGAATGGATGGCGTGTTACGCAAGCCACTTTCTTTGGTTGAATTACGTCAATGCTTTAAAACTTTTTTAGGCGATGATATTGAATGTATCTCTGATGAAGAAGAAACTCCTCACGTTCAAGAAGGCATCAATATTTCACTTATTGAGTTAATTGGAAAATCTCAAGCTAAAGCTAATGTTGATTTATTTAAACAATGGATGCCAATTTATTTAGATGAATTAGAGACAGCTTATGAGGATTATCTTGCAAACTCAGATATGCAACAAACAGTGTCAGATGTCGCACATAAAATTAAAGGTGCAGCCGCCTCGGTAGGACTTGTTAATGTTCAAAATATCGCAAAACAGGCTCAAGATACCTCATTACCAAATTGGACATCTGATATTGCTTCATGGATAACGCAACTCAGTAATGAATGGCCTCAAAATGTAGCTGAATTAGAAGCATATTTAGAAAAGTAATTCATGACACGTCATTTTCAAATTTTAGTCAGTGAGAATATGCCGTCTAATTTGCCGGCAAATACCTTGATCATTAATGCGTTTTCTAAAATTCAAAATCTTCTTGGGCAAGAGTTTGAGACGATCTTGTTTGATGCGCGGAAAGGTATCCATTTAGAGGCGCTCGCCATTGCGGCAGGCACATTGAAAATGAATGGTGCCTTAATTG
>CAKVVS010000365.1:0-1324 GCA_934834395.1 Parahaemophilus parainfluenzae
CACCCGCACGCAACTGATCAGGCGAACGCCAAATCTCTAATGATACATCCGCTTGTTTGGCTAATTTACCTTGTGCTGCCGCCACCGCAATGGTTACACTTGGCATTGCTGGTGCGCCATAAATGGTAAATTGTTCTTTTGTTGCCGCAAAGAGAGAAGGCGACATGCCCGCTGCTGTAAGTGCTGCGCTCATTCTTAAAAAATCACGTCTATTCATTGTCATGGTTATCTCCTTATTGAATCAGGGCTAATACCTGTATTTTGATAATAGTTTTCATTAATTATCTTACTGGAGATGACTAAAGTAAAGAAAGACCGTCTGAAAATTGAATTCCAGACGGTCTTTGCCTTAGTCTTAAAACAGCACACATATAAGTGCGGTCGTTTTTTGAGTGTTTTTCTTACTCAGTCACGTAGAAAACTTGTTTTTCAAATTCGTGTTTACCGATTTTGACAGTCAGTACATATTTGCCGATTGGATCTCTACGGTCGAATGTCCAGCAGTTCATCATGTATTTGCCATTTTCTAATGTTGGTCTGGTATAAGTGATGGTATGGAGTTTTTTATTTGGTGAAGACACCACTTTCGCATTTTCAATCGAACTGGCGAATTCACTTTGGGCTTGAGCTTTAAAGGTTTCACTTACCGTTGCTTTTTTACCAAAATGACCTGTTGCGAGCCAGCATACTTTCTCGTTTTTACTGGAACGAGAGGTTTCTTTTTTATTTAAATCAGGTGATGGCTCCTGAGTTCTATCGAACACAGAGAGATAAATAGTGGGCTCATTTGCCATATCTTTAGCTGCGTCTTTTGATTCTGGTGATGCAGCAAATGTGGTGGTTGAAAATAGGCTCGCAATTAAAGCGAATGTTGAGATTTTTTTCATGTTAGATTCCTTTTTATATCATTATTTTATTGAACGATCATTATACCAAGGCACCCCATATCTGCCAGCATTAAATTGGATGAGCCAAATAAGAAGGGATGAGTATTTGACGAAGGTTGTTCAAATTTTACTAAAATTTGTACTTTCTTTTTCACCCAAACTGTGTCTTTCCAAGCAAGTTCCGACGCATCGACCTTGACATCATCTTGGCTTTCAATCACAAATTTTGCGCCTTGAATGGTGAAACCCACTGGCAGTGAGCTGTTGATGATCCAACGTTCGACAGTACCTACTTTAACCGAAACATCAATACGGCGTGGGTCAAAGCGTTGTTTGTTGATTAGACCATTCGTGACATCCAGTTCAAAGGTGCGTTCTTGCGCGATTTTACTTTCGAGCATAGCCGTGGCATCAGTATTGAATGACTCATTCATTTT
>CAKVVS010000366.1:0-1320 GCA_934834395.1 Parahaemophilus parainfluenzae
GTGCCATTTCGGCCGATCTTAATTTAACTCCCGCACAATCTGGCTCATTAGTCACCTGGACAATTATTGGTGCTGTGGTGGGCGGTATTGTATTTGGTGCATTAAGCGATCGTTATGGCCGTGTACGCGTACTAACTTGGACAATTGTCCTCTTCGCGGTCTTTACCGGATTATGTGCAATTGCGCAAGGCTATTGGGATTTATTAATTTATCGCACCATTGCAGGTATCGGTTTGGGCGGTGAATTTGGTATCGGTATGGCATTAGCCATTGAGGCGTGGCCTGCCAAACACCGCGCAAAAGCGGCGTCTTATGTGGCGTTAGGTTGGCAAGTGGGTGTGTTAGCCGCCGCGTTACTCACACCAGTATTGCTTCCACATATCGGCTGGCGCGGTATGTTCGTTGTCGGTATCTTCCCGGCATTTGTTGCTTGGTATTTACGTACCCGCTTACACGAACCTGAAATTTTCTCACAAAAACAGACCGAACTTTCTACCCAAAAAATATCTAAACTGGAATCTTTTAAACTCTTAGTGAAAGATAAAGCAACCACAAAAGTAAGCCTTGGTATAGTGGTGTTAACTTCGGTACAAAACTTCGGTTACTACGGTATTATGATTTGGATGCCAAACTTCTTATCTAAACAACTTGGCTTTAGTTTAACGAAATCAGGTTTATGGACGGCAGTTACCGTATGCGGCATGATGGCGGGGATTTGGATCTTCGGGCGTCTAGCAGATAGAATCGGACGTAAACCAAGTTTCTTATTATTCCAACTTGGAGCTGTGATCAGCATCATTACTTATTCTCAATTAACTGATCCAACTGCGATGTTGGTGGCTGGCGCATTCTTAGGAATGTTCGTAAACGGCATGATGGGCGGTTATGGGGCGTTAATGGCAGAAGCTTATCCAACAGAAGCACGTGCAACGGCACAAAATGTGTTGTTTAACTTAGGCCGTGCTGTTGGTGGTTTTGGACCTGTTGTTGTCGGGGCGATTGTCTCTGCGTATTCATTCAGCATTGCGATTGCTTTCTTAGCAGTGATTTATGTGATCGACATGGTGGCGACAGTCTTCTTAGTGCCAGAATTAAAAGGCAAAGAATTGAGCTAAGTGCGGTTAAAAAAATTCAAGTTTTTGAAAACATCGGTGTCAAAGCCGATGTTTTTTATTTGTGAAAAATCAGCCAATTTCAACCGCACTTTGTGCTTTTGCCAACTCAATGGCTTTATTCATTTTTTCCGCCATAGTTTTATTGAGTGCGGATAAATCATTGCCTTCCGCTTGGTAAAAAAGGGACACTTGCAATAAATCTCGT
>CAKVVS010000367.1:0-1306 GCA_934834395.1 Parahaemophilus parainfluenzae
GCTGAATAATGTGCAAAAATGTCTGTATCCACGCCTTCTGCAGAAATAAATCCAAATCCTTTTGCGTTGTTAAACCATTTTACTACACCAATTTCCATAGTAGACCTCTATAGGCTTCGCCCTTAATACTTAAAAACAATAAGACTCATGCCTTATCACCTCAATTGGAAATATATTCAAACATTTTATTTTTTTATGCAACAAGGAAACTTTAAAAATGATACATTGATCACAAAAATTTTACTTATTTATTGGCTGTGTTTTAAATAAATGTTGATGCTTTATCCCTGATTTGCTATAATGCCCTTAATTTCAATAGATTAAAGGGATTTTATTATGTCAGGTGTGACACTCGATATTGATGTATTAAAACAACTGTTCAGCAATCTTTCTGAGCAAGATAAGGCAAAATTCCTGTCTGAAATTACCTCTCAAAAACAAGCCATTACTAAGCTTATTCAACCGAGAAAAGTGGCTTGTTGCCCGCATTGTCAATCCAAACACTTCGTCAAAAACGGTAGAGCAAATAATAACCAACGCTACCTTTGTCGTGATTGCTCCAAAACCTTTGTAGAAGGTACAGGTACAGTATTCTTTCAAACTAAGAAAAGCCTTGCTACCATTGAAAAATATGTGCAATGTATGATTGAAAAATACCCATTACGCAAATGTGCAGAAATCTGCGACATTAATCTTGCTACCGCCTTCACCTGGCGACACAAGATTTTAGATGCTCTACAAAAGATGATGGATAATGTGGAATTAGACGGTATTGTTTAGGCAGATGAAACCTTTACCTCCATTTCATATAAAGGACACAAGGATTTTAACTTGCCACGCCCTTCGCATAAACGTGGAACGGCAGCGACTCAGCGTGGCTTATCTAAACAGCAAGTCTGTGTGCCTATCGGTGTAAACCTTAATGGACTTTCTATTGCGAAAGTCGCTAATTTAGGTTGCCCTAGTTTAGTTGACTTGCAAAAGATTTTAGGCGGACGCATTGCCAAAGAATCGGTGTTTGTTACCGATTCTCTTCGTTCGTATCAAAAATTATCCCACGATATGGAGTTAAACCATATCCGTATTCCTCGCAATAAGCACAAAGTAGGTACGTTTAATATTCAACTGATCAATAGCTATCATCGCCATTTTAAAGTTCTGATTATTCATTGTTTTAAAGGTGTAGCAACCAAATACCTCAATAACTACTTGGTTTATTACAATTTAGTGAATTTTGCCAAAGATACCCTTGCCAATAAAGCGGTAAGTTTATTTGAGCATATTCGTAATACGCTTTGTACTAGCT
>CAKVVS010000368.1:0-1305 GCA_934834395.1 Parahaemophilus parainfluenzae
CTGTTGTAGTGCCTGTATGCGCGGCGATTGAAGCAGAAATTGCTGAACTTGATGATGATGAAAAAATCGAATTCTTACAAGACCTTGGTATTGAAGAACCAGGCTTAAACCGTGTAATTCGCGCTGGTTATGCCTTATTAAATCTTCAAACCTACTTCACTGCGGGTGTGAAAGAAGTGCGTGCATGGACGGTTTCTGTAGGTGCAACCGCTCCTAAAGCAGCAGCTGTAATCCACACTGACTTTGAAAAAGGCTTCATCCGTGCAGAAGTAATTGCTTACGATGACTTCATCCAATTCAAAGGTGAAAATGGTGCAAAAGAAGCAGGTAAATGGCGCTTAGAAGGTAAAGACTACATCGTCCAAGATGGTGATGTTATGCACTTCCGCTTTAACGTATAAAAACACTTCAGACCGCATGATTATGCGGTCTTTTTGTATTTATAAAAGGAAAAAAACAATGTCGGATAAATTAAATCAACTCATAGAATTGTTAAAACTAGAAAAAATTGATGATCTTATCTTTCGTGGTGCGAGTGAGGACTTAGGTTTTCGCCAAGTGTTTGGTGGCCAAGTCGTGGCACAATCTCTTTCTGCCGCGATGCAAGTTGCACCGCCTGAGCGCGTACTCCATTCCTGCCATGCTTACTTTTTAGCACCTGGCGACAGTCAACACCCGATTATTTATGATGTAGAAACCTTACGTGAAGGACGCAACTTCTCTGCATTACGTGTAAAAGCGATTCAGCATAAAAATGTGATTTGTCACGTCACCACATCATTTCAAGTCCCTGAAGAAGGCTTTGATCATCAATCAGCCATGCCGCAAGTTCCAGGCCCTGAACAATGCATTGATGAACACGAAATCATGTTAAAAGTGGCGCAGACTTTGCCCGAAAGCTTGAGTGAAAAATTTGCTCAAGAACGCCCATTTCAGATTCATAGCCGATATTTGAACAATCCATTTGATGGGCGAAAACTGCCCCCCGAACAATATGCTTGGTTTAAAACCAATGGAGAGACACCATTAGATTTGCAGACGCAACAATGTCTCTTAGCGTATTTTTCTGATTTCCACTGTATTTTGACCGCACTTCATCCACATGGGAAAGGCTTTTTACAAAAAGGGATGAAAGTGGCTACAATCGACCATAGTATTTGGTTCCACCGCCCTTTCAATTTAAATAATTGGCACTTACATGCCATTGAAAGTAACAATGCTTTTGCGGGACGTGGTTTAGCGAGAGGGCAAATTTTTGCTGCAGATGGCACACTAATTGCCACCACACAGCAGGAAGGTTTAATT
>CAKVVS010000369.1:0-1298 GCA_934834395.1 Parahaemophilus parainfluenzae
AGCCACTTTCATTTAGCGTGTCGGTGTGAATGGCCACTTGAATATCCATTTCATCTGCGACTTTTAATGCAGAATCAATTACTGCAGGCGTTGCGCCCCAGTCTTCATGGATTTTTAAACCTAATGCGCCCGCTTCAATTTGTTCACGTAGCGGATCTAAAGTTGAACAGTTTCCTTTACCAAAAAAGCCTACGTTTACAGGCAATGCTTCTGCCGCTTGGAACATGCGCTCCATATACCAAGCGCCTGGCGTACAAGTGGTCGCGTGTGTACCATCAGCAGGGCCTGTTCCACCACCAATTAACGTGGTAACGCCGCTTTCAATCGCATGTTGTGCTTGTTGAGGACAAATAAAGTGAATGTGCGTATCGATACCGCCAGCTGTTGCAATTAAATGCGCACCGTTATGCACTTCTGTGCTTGCGCCGATAATCATATTTGGCGTGACATTATCCATAGTGTCAGGGTTGCCCGCTTGTCCGATGCCGACAATGCGACCATCGCGAATACCAATATCCGCTTTGATAATGCCTAATTTAGCATCAATGATCATCACATTGGTAATCACAAAATCCAATACATTTGGATTGTCGCGAGTTGCGGTGCCGCTTTGCGCCATGCCATCACGTACACTTTTACCGCCACCAAATTTACACTCATCACCTTTGGTTAATAAATCTTGTTCAATGGTTGCCCATAAATTGGTATCGCCTAAACGGACTTTATCGCCAACGGTTGGGCCATAAGTTGCTACATATTGTGCTCTTGAAATTGTTAATGCCATCTTGCCCTACCTTATAATTTGCCATCAATTTGATTATGGAAGCCGTAAATAGTTTGCGAGCCACCGAAAGCTACTAACTCGACTGATTTCACTTCACCCGGTTCAAAACGTACGGCATTGCCAGACGGGACATTTAAACGCATTCCGCGCGCTAAAGTGCGGTCAAATTTAAGGGCATTATTGGTTTCAAAGAAATGGTAATGGGAACCGACTTGGATTGGGCGGTCGCCTGAATTAGTTACTTCGATTGTGACGGTTTTTCTGCCAACATTGGCAATAATATCGCCTTCAGCTAATTGGTATTCACCTGGGATCATTTTTAATTCCTTAGTTGTAAATTTTTTCCGATTTTTAATCGCTTGTACTTATTATCTAATCGGATTGTGCACAGTAACAAGCTTCGTGCCATCAGGGAAAGTTGCTTCAATTTGAACTTCGTGTACCATCTCAGCGACGCCTTCCATCACATCGTCAACGGTGAGCAGGGTTGCACCATATTGCATCACCTCCGCCA
>CAKVVS010000370.1:0-1290 GCA_934834395.1 Parahaemophilus parainfluenzae
GCAAAACTTGGCGCATCAATTTTTAGTAAGTCTTTGCTGATTAGTTTAAGATCTGATTCCGCCAGTTTTTTCATTGAATCTAAATGATGTTGTTGAAAGACCTGTTTAATATGCTGATCCATATCGGTACAATATCTATCATGTTCTTCAACAAAACAAACTTCGGCTCGTTCTTTTGGCTCATTCTCTTCTTTTTTCGAGCTGTTATCGTCCACACGATAGAATTGATAGACTGGCACATGGATCCATTTTTTATACGAACTCACATCAATTGATGACCATTCAAACTCCGCTTCTCTAACCGGGCTATTTTGCAGAGCCATAATGTCGCTATCATTGATACGGAAAGAATGCTCATAAACATCCAATGAAATCAGTTCATTCGCTTTTTCACCATATCTTTGTACAAAGGCTTTTCGTTTCTCTTCATAATTAGAGCTGTCATAAGGCCCTAAGTCCAAACGATGGACTAAATAATCAGATACATCATCTAATTCATTCCAATCTTGGCGTTCGTTTTCTGGCATATCTTCTAAACGACTTAAAAAATCCACATCATCACGAATTTTTCCTTGCCCATCAGATAAATTAAGCTTTGTGAGTAAATGCTCAAAACGTTCCGTTTGGCTTTGATAAGCGATTTCTTTTGGTTTTCCCCCCCAAGTCATGGCAAAAATTGCGGCTATTACAACGACAGAAATCAAACGATATTGACGAATTTTAGGGATGATTAAAATAGCATAAGCAATCGTAATCGCCGAGGCTAATGCCACTAAATAAATCCGTTGCTCAGTCCAAGCATAGGCACTAATTCGACGGTCAATTGCCAACCATAACAATACAATTGGCACAATGGAAAGGTATGGGAAAAACTTAAAGAAACTGTCCCAATTTGCTTTAACACTAATACTACGTAAAGCGTAAACACCTAAGCCTACAACTAAGTAAGGCAACGCAATATTCGACACCATTCCTTTTGGCAACGCCCCTGCTAAGATAATTTTGCCCACATAAGCATAAAGTAGAACAGTAAAAATCATTAAGGCTGGCGCTAAGATAAAATTTACTAAAATTTCAACGCTACGATTTAGCGTCATCTCTGTATTTTCTTGGCGCTGTTGAAAGACCAAAAAGAATAAAGGAAGGCAAAATGCGGTAATTGAGGAATAAAGATGCTTTTGAAACCATTCATTAAAATCAATGTTAAATAATGCACTGATTGAAGCCAAAATTGCAGCGACCAAACCAGAGACGAGCCCCCAGCCAGCAATGGATGACGTGATGTAATAT
>CAKVVS010000371.1:0-1282 GCA_934834395.1 Parahaemophilus parainfluenzae
GGCTAATACAGCACGTTTCTCTTGACCTTGACGAACGAGTGCTGAAGGTGTATTTAATCGTTGTTGGAATTCATCCATTTTAAGCATTGCAGCTGTTGCGCCTTTGTCTGAAATGTACCTTTTAAACTGGCCAGAAATGAATTGAATATCGGCATGATCTTTTAATGCGGTTAATAATTCGGTAGTTTGTTTTGCATTTAATTTAGACGAACTATTTTTTAAATTTTGTATGGTTCCAAGCGATTTACCATTTAAGATAATTTGGATTTTGTCATCTAGTTTTATCGGTTTATCATTTTCATCATAATCCAAGAAAATTAATTCTGCATTAATAGGAGCATCCTCGCCCGCTTGTCTGGTGAATAAAAGTGAAACTCGGTTATCAAAACCTTCATCTTCTTGATACCCTGCCATGCGACAAGTCCCTAAATTATCACAGACTAAGTCCCAATCTTGATAGTTTTCAAAAAAACCTTTAATTGGCGTTGCCATTGCGGTGAGTGGTAATAGCAAGAGAAGAATAACTTTTTTCATTTTATAAATTCCTAAAAGAATATTCTCAAAAAATTCGTAAAATCTAATCGCTTATAGTAATCGTGAGTTTTTATTTTACGATAACGTTACTAACAAAAATCGGCAACTGCCATGCACCACCGCCAAAACCTTTACAAGATCCAGTCGTCCATTTTGAGGTGCGGATAAAGATTTCGCCATTCCATACGGCATCTTGTCCCCCCAAGCAATCACCTAATCCGCGTCCTTTGTAAGTGCCTCTTACAAATGCATAACCTTGTTTTTCATCATAGCCTGCTTCGTTGTACAGCCCCGCCAAGATTTGTTCTACTTTACTCAATTTGTCATCAAGTACTGCATAGTAATTGGTACGTTGATAAGCACCTCTGACACAAAGTACCTCGGCTAATACCTTATTTTGTGTTAAGGGATAAAGCGTTATATCTTGGCTTACTTCATCTTCATCCTTGCAACCGTTGTAAGCTTTACGTAATAATGCTAGCACGTTATCGTATTGTTTTTCGCCGCGTTTTAATTCTATTTTTTTGCGGTTATTTACACTTGCTACCTCAATTTGGGGTGCAGTCTGTGGCGCTAATACCGCATGTTTTTCTTGGCCTCGACGAATGAGAGCCGAAGGTGTGTTTAACCGCTGTTGGAATTCATCCATTCTTAGCATTACAGCTGCGGCACCTCTGTCAGACACTCTGAGCGTGGTTTTACCATAGGTAAGACGAATTTCGCTTTCTTTTGTCAATCCGCTAAGTAT
>CAKVVS010000372.1:0-1276 GCA_934834395.1 Parahaemophilus parainfluenzae
ATCGGTGAATTGTGTTAGCACATCAAACGGTTTATTAAATAAAACAACTATTGTTTGTGCTAATGTAGGTAGCTTTGCTTTTGGCTTAAATGAACGAGAGGACTTTAGCGTTCGTTTGGTCGTAAATGGGCGAGAAGGGAAAGATTTCGACATATTATTTATTCAGTAAAAAGAGAAAAAGGGCGGATTTTACTCTGCCCTCTCATATTAGCATTGATTATAAGAAAGCTATCAGATGAATAATCCCAAACTTCATCATAGTCATTCCAAGAACAATCTCTAAAATAGCGAGAAGAAAAATAAAGACTGAACGGCGTTCTCGAATTTGCACAGAAAATTGTCTGTAATCTACAGGCTTTTTGCTCATGATATCTGCAATAGCTGCTTCTGCTTTTTCTATAATATTTCCTTCATCAGTTAGTGAAAGAAGATAGTTTCCTTCTTCTGCTTGGAACCAATATAATTCCATCCGCCCTTTTGTAAATCCACTTGATGAAATTTTCAGAATGCTGATTGACAATGGAACCGTTCTTCCTGTCTGCTGATTGGTTATTTTAAAACCAATTTTTCCTATGGGGGATTTGCTAAATAATTTTCCGCTAAGCCATATTCCATACATTCCCTTCGGCAAGAAAAAAGTTCCTTCTTTGTCTACACATGGCATTTCATATAACAACTTTGTATTGACCAAACGAGGTATCGTTTTAACGCCGATAATCATCAGTATTATTCCTACTACCATCAATAAAAAATATAAATACTGCATTTTGTTCCTTTACTTATCTCGTCGTCAGGAGGAATTATAAAAATTCAGTTCTATTCTAGAAATCTAACTTTTATGAACATCATTATTACACCGCAACAATAATGTAATAAAAATTAAACTAACATGAAAAGTACGATTAAAAATTTTTTACTCTTTTCAAAACATAAAAAAGCCAACTTATTAAATAAGTTGGCTTAGATTTTCTTAATTTAAGTTATTAACCTGCAACTGCGATACGTTTCATATCTGTCATATAACCACGTAACTCTTGACCAATTAATTCAACTGGGTGGTTACGGATTGCATCGTTTACATCGCGTAAAGTGATGTTGTCGATAGCAACTGCTGGTGTAGGTTCACCTAAATCACCTTTTTGTAAGGTTGGGATGATTTCTTTAGCAAGAATTGGGGTTGCTACGTTAGAGAATAAGTAGTTACCGTATTCTGCAGTATCAGAAATTACCACGTTCATTTCGTATAAACGTTTACGCGCGATAGAGTTTGCGATTA
>CAKVVS010000373.1:0-1201 GCA_934834395.1 Parahaemophilus parainfluenzae
CCTATTTTCGGGCCCATTTTAGGCGGTTGGATCAGCGATAACATTCATTGGGGTTGGATCTTTTTCATCAATGTTCCCATTGGATTGGCTGTCGTCTTAATGAGTTGGAAAATTCTAGGTAATCGAGAAAGCCAAATTTCTCATCAGCCTATTGATACCGTTGGGCTTGTTTTATTAGTTCTAGGCGTAGGCTGTTTGCAATTAATGCTGGACCAAGGAAGAGAGCAAGATTGGTTTAATTCAACGGAGATTATTGTTCTCACCGTGATTGCAGTCGTGTGTTTGATCGCGCTCACCATTTGGGAACTGACGGATGACAATCCCGTTGTAGATATTTCACTTTTCAAATCACGCAACTTTAGCGTAGGCTGCCTTTCAACTAGTCTCGCCTTTTTGGTGTATTTGGGGTCGGTTGTGCTTATCCCACTTTTACTCCAACAAGTTTATGGCTACACCGCGACTTGGGCTGGGCTCGCAGCCGCCCCAGTGGGATTATTCCCAATTTTACTTTCGCCAATCATCGGTAAATTAGGGCATAAAATTGATATGCGAATTTTAGTCACAATCAGCTTTATGGTTTATGCCCTGACCTTTTATTGGCGAGCCGTGACCTTTGAGCCTGAAATGACCTTTGCCGATGTTGCCTTGCCACAATTTGTGCAAGGTTTAGCGGTTGCTTGCTTCTTTATGCCTCTGACAACCATCACGCTTTCTGGTTTACCGCCCGAAAAAATGGCTTCAGCGTCGAGTTTATTTAATTTCCTTCGAACCCTTTCCGGCTCAATAGGCACATCTCTCACGACATTTATGTGGTATAACCGTGAAGCTGTGCATCATACTCAACTCACGGAAGCGATTAACCCATATAACCCAATCTCCCAACAGTTTTTCCAAACGATGGCAAGTTTTGGTTTAAACGAACAACAAACAGCATCATATCTTGCTAGACAAATCACCGCTCAGGGCTTTATTATTGGCGCTAATGAGATTTTCTGGTTATCGGCAATTACTTTCCTAGCATTATTCATTATCGTCTGGTTCGCCAAACCACCTTTTGGAAATCGCCATTAAAAAACCTCAAAAAAATAACCGCACTTTGATGATATTCAAAAGTGCGGTTGGTTTTTCTAGCCTTTTGCCAAGATGTCTTTTAGGAATCTCGCAGTATGCGAACCTTTAACTTTGGCGACTTCTTCCGGTG
>CAKVVS010000374.1:0-1199 GCA_934834395.1 Parahaemophilus parainfluenzae
AAGTTGATCCCTGCTGCAATATGTGGCGGTACAAGACCTTGGTGATAGAGCACATAAGAAAGCAATAAATAGTCAATGTGACTACGGTGACAAGGCACATAAACAATCTCATGACCTTCTAGCGCAAGTTTACGCACACGGTCCGCATTTTGTACATCAATACCGGAATACAGTTTGTTCCATAACCATCGTAAGAAGCGATCCGCTGCACGAAGGCTTGAATGGCTTACATTTGCTGCAATTTCATGAAGAATTTTTTCGGCTTCAGCGTAGGCCTTCTCGCGGCTGATATTTTTTGATTTAGCCTCATCTTCAATGGCATTTTGGATTGCTTGGGAATTTAATAGTTTATTAAACATGGCTTCGCGGTTTGGCAAACGAGGCCCTGTCGCGGAAATGCGTTGTTTAGCGAAGTGTATTTTTGCCACTCGAGCCAGTTTTTGCGCAATTTTTTCATCAGAACCGTGCTCATTTACCATGTAACGCAAAGAAAGCGCTTGAGAAAAACGCACAAAAGTATCACGTCCAAACCAAATTGCCGCAAAGGTTTTTTGAAGACCGTTTAATAAGCGAAGATTGGGTAAGCTTGCTTTATCTTCTTTACCTGGTGAACGTCCCCAAAGCACAGAAACAGGAATGAGTTGTACATCTAAATCGGCTGCATCACGGTGCAGTTCTAAGTATTTATTGAAGACTTTGGCGGTTTCATCTTTTGCGCCTTTTGATTTAAAAAAGCGGCGACCTTCATCTAAATAGACATAACGTGGTAATGCTACGCCATCAATCACATTCTTTTCAGCTGGATCAGGCAAACCTACACTCAAACAGTTACGACGGAAAATCACGAAGTCAGTTTGAGAGGTATAAGGTAAAACATAAAGAATAGGTTGATTGATATTGAGTTGAAGCTCTTCGATGGGTTGAGCGGGAATAGGATTATTTTTTACTAAAACCGAAAGCGGTAATTCTAATAATTTACGATAAGTACTTACGATGCCAGACATAATTAACGTTCTCTTTTTGTTAGACATTTCTAGGTATTGTCAGGCATTTTAACACATTCGACCAGTCAAATTCTAAAAATTTACATTTGAGATTTATGATGAACACTCAAAAATATGAAAAAAATTGACCGCACTTTTACCTCCAGAAAATAGTTGTTGCAATCGTTATCTTTCTGTATATACTAACAGTTATTC
>CAKVVS010000375.1:0-1188 GCA_934834395.1 Parahaemophilus parainfluenzae
CATTGGTGTAGAAGGTTCTGTTCAAGTTGGTAAAGGTCATGAAAATAGCGATAGCGTGAGACAACGTAATAGTTATCTGAATGCTGAAGAAGCAGTGATTAAAACCGGTAAAGATGCCAATTTCAAAGGTGCTGTTGTTAAAACAGACCATTTAGAGGGGGATATTAAAGGCAATCTTAATTTAGAAAGCCGTCAAGACAGCAATCACTACGACAGCAAACAAACACAAGCTGGAGCAGGCTTTAGTGTGGCAATTTATGGCAGTGGTTCAAGTGCTCAAGCAAACTATTCTCAAAACAAAGCGAAAGTGAACTATGCCCAAGTGGAAGAACAAACGGGCTTCCATGTGGGCAAAGGTGGAATGGATGTTAAGGTTGCAGGGAATACGCATCTTGCGGGCTCTGTGATTGACAGTGAAGCTAACCAAGATAAGAACCACTTCAAAACAAAATCGCTCACTCACACTGATATTGAAAACCGCAGTGAGGTTGAAGTGAAAAGCGTGAGTGCGGGGCTTTCAACGGATATGGCACAGAATGCTAAAAATGCGATGGCTGCCGCGGCGAGTGCTTTAGGGAATAAACATGAAAGTGCTACAAGTCAAACGCAATCAGCGATAGGGTCTAATATTCAAATTGATACCGAAACACCGGAAAATCTGACCGCACTTTCCAGAGATACACAAAATGCCAATCATAAAGTGAAAGCCTTTGACCATAACGAAGTGAAGGAGCAGCAAGAAGCAGCGCAAGTAGCAGGGGAGTTATTTGCAAAAGTAACGGGCGACCTTGCGAAAAAATTTGAATTTAAAGACGGGAGCAAAGAGAAGATTGCGATGCATGCCCTTGCAGGTGCATTGGCAGCGAAGATGTCAGATGGCAATGTAGCGACAGGTGCCGCAGCGGGAGCGGGTTCAGAATGGTTGAACACGTATGTTACAGATTACTTAAATGAACAAGCGAAAGACCTCAAGCTAGATGCAGGACAAAAGGAGAAGCTTAAACAAGCGGCACAGCAAATGACGGCGTTGGTGATTGGTGCAGCAGCGGGTGCTGTGAGTGGTGGCACGAGTGAAACCATGAAACAGGGGGCGTTGACATCTTACAATGCGGAGACGTATAACAGACAGCTTCATCAAAATGAGAAAGAGCGTATTAAGTTACTTGCAAATGGCGATGAGGAAAAAGA
>CAKVVS010000376.1:0-1164 GCA_934834395.1 Parahaemophilus parainfluenzae
TTGAGCAAAATACGGGCAATAAGGTCACCGTGGAATACGGTGGCTCAGGTCAAATTTTAGCACGTTATAACCAAGTAAAAACCGGTGATTTGTTTTTATCCGGCTCCGCAGATTATGTCGAGAAATTGGCACAAGACAATCAAGTTAAAGCTGTTGAGCCATTAGTTTTACATATTCCAGTAATGGCGGTACGCAAAGATAAAAGTGCAAATATTCATTCTTTTAAAGATCTTGCCGAAAGTAACTTACGTTTGGGAATTGGTGATGCCAAGGCGATGGCGTTAGGTAAAGGGGCGGAGAAAATCTTTGAGCTATCGGGTTATCAACAGGCGTTGAATGAAAAAGTGGTCGTGAAAGCGGCTACCGTAAAACAGTTGATGATGTACCTATTGAATGGTGATGTGGATGCGGCAGTTGTCGGTCGTTCTGGTGCGTGGAAAGTACGCGATAAAGTGGAAATCTTGCCAAACCCACAAGGTACACCGCAAGAAAAAGTGACCTTAGCGTTACTTTCATCTTCGGCACATCCAACGGAAGCTAAACAGCTATTTGATTTTTTCCATACAGAAGGCGTGAAGTATTTTACCGATGAAGGCTTCTTACCGGTTAAATAAAAGCCTGAGTTTAAAGTTAGCACTGCTCCCCTTGATGTTGTTATTTTTGACGGTATTGGGAACGGTGCTTGCTTTAATTGGGCAGTTAAATTGGCATTTTTTCAAACAGGTGCTGTTTGATCATGAACTGCACTTTGCCTTAATGCTTTCTTTAGGGACTTCGCTCTTTTCGCTAGTTGTTGCATTGTTAATTGCATTACCTGCCGCTTGGGTGATGAGTCAAATTCGCCTGCCGTTACAAAAGCTCATTGATACTGTGCTGGACTTACCGATGGTTTTGCCACCCTTAGTCACGGGTTTAAGTCTACTTTTGTTGTTCGGTTCACAAGGTTGGCTGAGTTCATTGATTCCAGAGATTAGTCGTTGGATTTTTAGCCCGATTGGTATTGTGGTGGCGCAAAGTTATATTGCCACCTCAATTATGTTGCGTAATGCTCGAGGGGTTTTCAGCCATTTTGATGATGGTTATCGGCTTGCCGCCTATAACTTAGGTTTAACACCTTGGCAAAGCTTGCTTAAAGTTGAGCTCCCTATGTGTTGGAAGCCTTTG
>CAKVVS010000377.1:0-1064 GCA_934834395.1 Parahaemophilus parainfluenzae
CGGTAGCGGTAAAAGTACCTTGTTAAAACTGCTGATGCGTTTTTATGATCCTAAATCGGGTAGCATTAAAATTAACGGTGAAACCTTACCGAATATCAATACCTGTAGCTTACGTGACAATATGGCATACATTACCCAGCAAACCTATATTTTCAACGAAACCATTGAGGAAAATATCCGTCTTGCGCGCCGTGATGCAACGTTAGAAGAAATTATGGAAGCCGCGAAGAAAGCATCAATTCATGATTTCATTTTGAGTTTGCCAGAAGGGTATCAAACGAAAATGACCGAATTAGGCGGTAACTTGTCTGATGGTGAAAAACAACGTATCGGTATTGCTCGTGCATTCTTGCACAATGCGCCGATTATTTTACTCGATGAACCGACTAGCAATTTGGACAGTTTAAACGAAGCGATGATTTTGAAATCATTGCTGAACGTAAAAGCAGAAAAATTGATTATTCTCGTGAGTCATCGTCAATCCACCATGGCGATTTGCGATCAGGTGATTGGCATTGAGAATGGAAGAATGTCGTAAGGCAGTGAGAAAAAGAGCGGTCAAATTGACCGCTCTTTTTTATTTTCTTAATTTCACTAACTCAACTTCGTGATTTTCACCTTTTCTAAGAATGAGATTGGCGCGCTCACGAGTCGGCAGAATGTTTTGTTTTAAATTCAATCCATTAATGTTATCCCAAATGTTGCTAGCCGTTTCAATGGCTTCCTGCTTAGAGAGATTGGCATAATGTTTAAAATAGGAATCCGGATTAGTGAAAGCACTTTGACGGAATTTTAAGAATCGCTTGATGTACCATTCTTTGAGTAAATTCTCGTCTGCATCAACGTAAATGGAGAAATCCACAAAATCAGACACGAAGGTTTGATTTGCTTTATTTGAACCCGTTTGGAGAACGTTTAACCCTTCCAAAATTAAAATATCCGGTTGATCGACAATATCGAACTTATCAGGAACAATATCGTAAGTCAGATGAGAATAAATAGGCGATTTCACTGATGGCTTACCTGATTTGATATCAGCTAAAAAACGAATTAATTTCGCCGTA
>CAKVVS010000378.1:0-1045 GCA_934834395.1 Parahaemophilus parainfluenzae
CCCCCCCCCCCCCCCCCCCCCCCCCACGCCACACCCGGCCTCGATTTGGTTTCATTCCAAAACGAAAGCGGTAAGCACGGTACAAACCCCGAGCAGCTTTTCGCTATGGGTTACGCTGCCTGCTTTGATAGCGCGATGAACCATGTAGCACCGACACTCGGCTTGAAACCGACGAAATCTTCCACTACTGTCGGTGTAGGTATCGGTCAAAAAGCTGATGGTGCATTTGGCTTAGATTTAGATATCACGATTACCGTAGCAGGTTTGACTGAAGATGAGGCGCGCAAATTGATTACTCGTGCTCATGAAGTTTGCCCTTACTCTAACGCTACTCGTGGCAATGTCGATGTACGCTTGCATGTGAATGTTATTCAATCGTTTGATTTGTAATAAAAATTAGCATAATAATTAATTTCGAAATAAAAGCCGTCTGAAAATTCAGACGGCTTTTATATAACGAAGTGCGGTTAAATTTTTAGGTGTTTTTTGTGAATTATCCTAAGAACTCAACCACTTGTTTTTAAAACTTCACTGTTTCACCATCTTCTGGAATTGCTACATTTTCAAGCTTATTTGCTTGGACAAATTGGCGTAAATCCTTACGGTAAACAGACATATGATTTACTGCATCCATGTGCACCGTGATAAGTTTTGTATTTGGTAGCATGTTACGAGCATGAGCAACATCTTGTAACCCCATAATAATGCCATCATTCGGAAAAGCTAAGGTACGCGCATCACCTGTGTTCATAATCATTACATCAGGTTTATAACGATTAATGGCTTTGTTTACTTCGGCAGTCCAAACTGTGTCACCAACCAAATAAACCGTTGGATGGTCTTTCGCTTGGAATGTTACGCCCATCGCCTCATCTAAAATCTCGGCTAATTGTGGTACAGCGTACATTTCCGTTGTGCCGTGAGAACCGCCGGTTTTATTTAAAATAATACCTTCGAACTCCACCGGTTTTTCTAGCGATAAACTGGTTATGTTAGTAAAACCTTGCGCTTTGAGTAAGTCGCCATCCCGTTCATGTTGCACAAA
>CAKVVS010000379.1:0-1042 GCA_934834395.1 Parahaemophilus parainfluenzae
ATACCCAACCTGTACCATTTTTCGGCATTTGGAACGCAAACCAAATGAAGAATGCGGTACCAAGCATCGACCATAATCTTGGTGTCCATTCATCTGGTAAAATACGAGAAATTAAGAATACCGGTAATGCGAGCATCACAAAGCCAAAGAGCTTTTTGACCGTTTCCATCCACATACCTGATTTAGGCAGGATTTTATTACCGAATAAGGTGATTAAAATAAGTGGTACGCCCATCCCTAACGCGAGCAAATAAAGCGTAATCGCACCAGTGAATAAATCGCCACTCTGCGCCACATAAAGCAAGGCTCCTGAAAGTGGTGCTGATGTACAAGGTGAAGCGACAAGTCCCGCAATCATCCCCATTAAGAACACACCACCAAAGGCACCGGCTTTTTGCTGTTGGCTAAGTAAAGATAGTTTTGTTTGTAATGAGCTTGGAAGCTGTAAGGTAAATACCCCGAACATCGACAAAGCTAACAAAACAAAGATGATTGATAACCCAATCATCACATAAGGATGTTGCAACGCCACTTGGAATGGCAAACCAATTGCAGCTACAATCAAGCCTAGTAAGGTATAAGTCAGCGCCATCCCCTGCACATATACAAAACTTAATGCGAAAGCACGCCACATATTAGGGCGTTGATTTTGACCAATTACTATCGCTGAAAGCAATGGTAGCATTGGCAACACACAGGGGGTAAAAGCCAAACCTAAGCCCAATAAAAAGAAACCAAATACGGCATATTTGCTATTAAATAAACTTTCCGCTAAACGGTCTTGCTCTGCTTTAGGTTGTGCTGAAAGTGCGGTCGATTTTTCCGATGTTTTTTTAGTATCGGTAACCTGGACAATAGGCAAATCCGCCACTTTAATTTCTTTCACTTCAGGGGGATAACAAAAGCCCTCAGTACAACCTTGGTAAGCAATTTCAATCACATCTTCTGCTTTTAATGGCGGCTGGCTTGCTTTAAAAATAGCTTGTACCGGCTTTTTGAAAATCTTCATTAAGCCAAAATAAGGATCGTTATAATCTTCAGG
>CAKVVS010000380.1:0-1025 GCA_934834395.1 Parahaemophilus parainfluenzae
CGGTAAAACCGTTACGGTCAATAATGACGGTGCATTAACGGTTAGCGATGATGTCATGAACAACCTTACCAATTTTGAGGTGACCACCGGCGAACATGTTGATCAGTTTGTGGCTAATACTGCAGCAAACAGCAAAAAAACGAGAGTGAAACCGGGCGATGTCGTTACTTATGCATCCGGTAAAAATATTGCTATTAAACAAGAAGGTACAACCTTTACGATTTCTACCACAGAAAATGCAACCTTTACCAATGCTAATGTGGGTAATACGTTAACGGTTGGTGGGGGCAATAATGCAACGCAAATCACCTCTTCGGCAGATGGCATGAAGGTGGCGAAAGCGGATGGCTCTGAAACCCGCATTACTAACGTCGCTGCCGGTGTGAATCCAACAGATGCTGTGAATGTAAGCCAATTGGGCGGGTTGAAAAATGATATTCATAATATGAATAATCGCCTTGGTAAGGTCAATCGTGAAGCTCGTGCCGGGGTTGCCGGTGCTAACGCCGCGGCAAGCTTACCGCAAGTGTACATTCCGGGTAAATCCATGGTGGCGGCAGCCGGCGGTACCTTTAAAGGACAAAATGCCTTTGCGGTGGGATATTCCCGTTCAAGTGATAATGGTAAATTGATCTTAAAACTACAAGGTAACGCCAATACCCAAGGTGATGTAGGTGGTGGTGTTGGTGTAGGTTATCAATGGTAATTTACAACAACCTATAAAGATGAAACCCGACATGATGTCGGGTTTCTTTTTTGCTTTAAGGCGGTAAAAGTGCGGTTGTTTTGGGGCGCGTTTTTATTGAGCAAACTGACCGCACCTTTTAGGTGATGATAAATATAGAGAAAATACTTGCAAAGCCTAATGGGTTTCGGTAGAATTTGCAGGCTTTTTATAGAAGCCGTTTAATGTAATCATTTATTAAACGAGTGTTACGATATGTAATGCTAACAATGTTTCCGATTTGGAGACTATATAACAGGTAACTTACACCTCCTTTTCTATTTTGAAGTTAGAATTGTGA
>CAKVVS010000381.1:0-1010 GCA_934834395.1 Parahaemophilus parainfluenzae
CCTCAACGCGAACCCGTTGTGCTTTTGAAGTAGCGGCTCATGATCAAGGTGCACAAGTGACTTACATTGATCCAAATTCATCTCAGATTGGGCATAAAGAAAGTATGAAAGACACTGCGAGAGTCCTTGGGCGAATGTATGATGCGATTGAGTATCGAGGCTTTAAACAAAGTACTGTTCAAGAACTTGCGGATTATGCAGGTGTGCCTGTGTTTAATGGTTTAACGGATGAATTTCATCCAACACAAATGCTTGCGGATGTTCTTACGATGATTGAACATTGTGACAAGCCACTTCGTCAAATTAGTTATGTGTATATTGGTGATGCGCGTAATAACATGGGGAATTCTCTTTTATTGATTGGGTCTAAACTTGGGATGGATGTGCGTATTTGCGGCCCTAAAGCCTTATTGCCAGAAGCCGGTTTTGTTGAAATGTGTGAAGGTTTTGCTAAAGAAAGTGGTGCGCAGATTACTGTCACTGAAGATATCGACACAGCCGTAAGAGGTGTTGATTTTGTGCATACCGATGTTTGGGTTTCAATGGGCGAACCATTAGACGCTTGGGCAGAGCGCATTAAGTTATTGCTTCCTTATCAAGTCACGCCAGAACTCATGAAGCGTACGGGTAATCCAAAAGTAAAATTCATGCATTGTTTACCTGCATTCCATAACAGTGAAACCCAAATGGGTCGTCAAATTGCAGAAAAATATCCTGAATTAGCAAATGGTATTGAAGTCACAGAAGATGTTTTTGAGTCTCCGATGAATATTGCATTTGAACAAGCTGAAAACCGTATGCATACCATTAAGGCGGTAATGGTGGCAAGTTTAGCTTAGGAAAGCTCTCGTTAAATTGATAACCTTATTCATCATCTAATTTTAATAATAATTTATTTCCGTACTTTTTGTGGTTTTATTTTATATGAAATTTAAATTTATTTTTTGATAACGATCACATTTTTTGAAAAATATTATTGACATAATCTTTGCATGAGAAGAGAATATACC
>CAKVVS010000382.1:0-1005 GCA_934834395.1 Parahaemophilus parainfluenzae
GGCGCAAGGCTCACAAACGTGGTTTCCAACGGAAAACCTTCGGCATTAATGGGTAAGGTTTTTAATTCGATGCCTAAATGGGAAAAGTCCTGCTCTGCTTTACTACCAGCAGTTGCCCCCAGAGCGGTTTCAAGCAACATTCCGACCCAACCTTTATCACGTTTTAAATCAGGCGGAACAGGAATATTTAACTCATCTGCAAGTTCGCCAAAGGTTAACCCCGCAATAGATTGCGCTTTTTCTAATAAGGCTTGTTCGGTTTGTGGGATCATTCGTGGTATTTCTTCAATAATTTCGGTTTAACGTATTCTACGCCTTTGTCGATGTAAGGAATATTTTCTAGTTTCAATAAAAAGCGTTTTGCCGGCAATCCACCACCAAAACCAGTGATTTCACATTTTTTCCCCAATACACGATGGCATGGAATGATAATACTAATGGGATTACTCCCTACCGCACCGCCAACGGCTCGCACCGCCTTAGGGTTATTAATGCTTTCTGCTAATCCACCATAACTCGCTGTTTTTCCATAAGGAATTTGACGCAATGCTGTCCAAATCGCTTGTTGAAATGCGGTACCTTTAGGCGATAAAGGAATATCGGAGAAACTTTCTGGCTCGCCATTAAAATAACGCATTAAAGCGCACCGCACTTTTTCAAAAAGCGGTAAATCTTCTCGTAAAATCCAATTTGGATTTGGCGTGGTTTGTTCTAATTCACAATCTAAATTTGTGAGGTTTTCACCATCAGAAAGCATTAATAACCGACCAATTGGTGAGTCTATATAAGCATAATAAAGTGCGGTCATTTTTCTCTCGTTTTTATGGATTGATATAAGAAAAAAGCACACCGAACATACATTCGGTGTGCTGCGTATTATGCTAAATTTTTAACAAATTAGAAACTGTAGTTTAAGTTTAAACCGTAAAGGTTAGCACTTGATTTAACTTTAAATTGACCTGATAAACCTTCTTTAAAGCTATTTTTCTTACCATGTAAGTGTGC
>CAKVVS010000383.1:0-998 GCA_934834395.1 Parahaemophilus parainfluenzae
ACGCGTGGTAGCAAAAAACTATTAAGCGAAAAACGCTCTGAATTACGCGGTATTTGGGCAGAACTTACTCACCAAATGCAACGCTTACGTGATAACCCAGAATGTGCTGATCAAGAATTTGAAGCGAAAAAAGCAACGGACAACAAAGGCTTATCCGCTTACTTAACCTATGATGTAAATGAAGATATTGCTGCACCTTATATCAGCAAAGGCGTGAAACCAAAAGTAGCCGTATTGCGTGAACAAGGCGTAAACAGCCACGTTGAAATGGCAGCGGCTTTTGACCGAGCAGGCTTTGCGGCGATTGATGTTCACATGAGTGATTTAATGGCAGGTCGTTACAATTTAAACGGCTTTAATGCGATGGTGGCCTGTGGTGGCTTCTCTTACGGTGACGTATTAGGTGCTAGCGGTGGCTGGGCGAAATCCATTTTGTTTAATTCACAATTACGTGATCAATTCAGCCAATTCTTCGCCAATGAAAACACCCTTTCATTAGGTGTATGTAACGGCTGTCAACTTATCTCCAGCCTTGCAGAAATTATCCCAGGTGTAGAAAACTGGCCACGTTTCGTGCGTAATAAATCAGAACGTTTTGAAGCCCGTGCTGCGATGGTAAAAATCAACGACACCAACTCATTGTGGTTTAAAGGCATGGCAGGTTCACATATGCCGATTGCGGTTGCTCATGGTGAGGGGTGCGTAGAATTCAAAACACCAGAAAACTTGACCGCACTTCAATCCCAAAACTTGATTGTGGCACAATATATCGACAGCCATTTGAATGTAACTGAAACCTATCCGGCTAACCCGAATGGTTCGGCATTAGGGATTACTGCGATTTCTAACGTTGATGGTCGTATCGCTGCGATGATGCCACACCCTGAGCGTGTATTCCGTGCGGTGAGCAACTCATGGTATCCAGAAGATTGGTCTGAAGATGGTGCTTGGATGCGAATTTTTAGAAACGCGAGAGTGAATTTTAAATAATGTGAGAT
>CAKVVS010000384.1:0-907 GCA_934834395.1 Parahaemophilus parainfluenzae
ATGCTGAATGACCGGCGTGGCGATTTGATGCTGCTCATCAATGGTATGCCTGTCATACATATCGAGCTGAAGCGCAGCGGTGTCCCCGTCAGTCAAGCATATAATCAGATTGAGAAATACTCATATGAGGGCGTTTTTACCGGGCTGTTCTCGCTCGTTCAGGTGTTTGTTGCAATGAACCCTGAAGAAACTCGTTATTTTGCGAATCCCGGACCTGACGGAAAGTTCAATACGGATTACTATTTCCATTGGGCTGACTTCAATAACGAACCTATCAACGATTGGAAAGCTATCGCCTCCTCGCTGCTGTCCATCCCTATGGCGCACCAGCTCATTGGGTTTTATACTGTTGCCGACAATGCTGACGGTGTTCTGAAGGTAATGCGAAGCTACCAGTATTACGCAGCCAGCGCAATTTCCGATGTTGTGTCTAAAACGAAGTGGGACAGCGGTAAGCAGCGTGGTGGCTACATTTGGCATACCACCGGCTCAGGCAAGACGATGACGAGCTTTAAGTCGGCTCAGTTGATTGCAAACTCCAATGATGCAGATAAGGTTATTTTCCTTACCGACCGTATTGAGTTAGGAACGCAGTCGCTCAAGGAATATCGGGCATTTGCGGACGAGAACGAAACCGTGCAGGCAACAGAGAACACATATGTCCTTTTGACTAAGCTGAAAAGCAACGCATCGGCAGATACCCTAATTGTTACCTCTATTCAGAAGATGAGCAATATCCGAGATGAGGACGGAGGACTTAATGCAAGCGACATTGAAATAATCAACGGTAAACGGCTTGTTTTTATTGTTGACGAAGCTCATCGTTCAACTTTTGGAGATATGCTATCCATCATCAAGGAAACATTCCCCAATGCCATCTTCTTTGGCTTTACCGGCACACCGGTGT
>CAKVVS010000385.1:0-855 GCA_934834395.1 Parahaemophilus parainfluenzae
TATTGCTACAGATGCTATCGACCGGTTGCATTCTACCGCAAGTTCTCATAAAAGGGTGATGGTGATTGAAGTCATGGGACATAAAGCGGGTTGGATTGCTTTGTATTCCGGTATGGCAGGAGGGGGAGATGTTATTCTTGTGCCTGAAATACCTTATAGCATTAAAAACATAGGAAACACTATTCTGGAAAGATTGAAAAAGGGGAAACCATACTCTATTGTAGTAGTAGCTGAAGGCATTCGGACGGACGGCCGTAAACGTGCTGCGGAATACATTGCACAGGAAATAGAGTATGAGACGGGTATTGAAACCCGTGAAACCGTATTAGGGTATATTCAACGTGGTGGTTCGCCTACTCCTTATGACCGTAATCTCTCTACCCGAATGGGCGGACACGCGACGGAACTGATTGCCAACGGGGAATTCGGGCGTATGGTTGCACTAAAAGGAGATACTATCGCTTCTATCCCTTTGGAAGAAGTGGCTGGGAAACTAAAGTTGGTTAGTGAAGATCACGATCTGGTGATTCAGGGACGTCGCATGGGGATTTGCTTTGGATAGATTTCACGATCGGTTCTGCCGTAATCTCATTGTCGAACTCATTTTCTTCCAATATATTGTCATTCAGTAATTCGATATCAGAGTCTGCATCCATTTCGGGTTCAGGTTCGGCTGCCATTGCTGATTGCTGCATTTTGGTTTCGTTGACGGTTGCCATGAAAGTCGGGTCCTTTACTTTCTTTATAGCCATCTGGGCGGCATTCTGTTGGGATTCTTTCTTGGAATATCCGGTTCCGGTTCCGGCAGGAAGTCCTTCAATGCGTACTTCTGTCTGGAAAACAGGATTGCTGTCC
>CAKVVS010000386.1:0-345 GCA_934834395.1 Parahaemophilus parainfluenzae
CCAACGGTATGCCCCATGTCAACAGCAGCCACCTTCGGGTGGCTGTGTGTTGAAACGCAATATCTTTCGCCACGCTGTAAGCAAACCCCTGCAGCCACCTTCGGGTGGCTGTGTGTTGAAACAATGGTTAGCGTTGTGTTTTTAGCAAGGTTAAAACCGCAGCCACCTTCGGGTGGCTGTGTGTTGAAACAAAAATGAAGAATTGATTGCGCTGCAACTTGAGTATGCAGCCACCTTCGGGTGGCTGTGTGTTGAAACTGCCACTTTGATTTCGCTTTTTGTAATAGTCAAAGGCAGCCACCTTCGGGTGGCTGTGTGTTGAAACGCGCGTGAGCGTGACGGGGG
>CAKVVS010000386.1:355-801 GCA_934834395.1 Parahaemophilus parainfluenzae
CGGGTGAATTTTATTGCAGCCACCTTCGGGTGGCTGTGTGTTGAAACCTCAATCATCTCTATAATGGTTTGTTTCATCGTCAGCAGCCACCTTCGGGTGGCTGTGTGTTGAAACGCAAGGATAATCTCTAGTCTATCATCTACCCTAGATGCAGCCACCTTCGGGTGGCTGTGTGTTGAAACAGCTATCAATCAAAAAACAAGCGAGCGAGAGAAAGCAGCCACCTTCGGGTGGCTGTGTGTTGAAACCCAAAAACCTTAGCAACCATTTCTGATGTAGTAAGCAGCCACCTTCGGGTGGCTGTGTGTTGAAACAAGCCTAGCATCGTCCGCCATATATTCAGCTCATGCAGCCACCTTCGGGTGGCTGTGTGTTGAAACAACGGACAAAAGCGAGACATCGACACTTGGAAAATGCAGCCACCTTCGGGTGGCTGTGTGTTGAAA
>CAKVVS010000387.1:0-675 GCA_934834395.1 Parahaemophilus parainfluenzae
GGGAAATTAGTGAGCAGGAAATATTCCAAACACCAGAAAGTGCGGCATGCATATCCTATACACGCTACTTGCTTGATTGTGGAATGACGGGTGGCTTACCAGAGCTATATGCAGCCGTTACGCCTTGTGCTTTAGGTTATGCTCAAGTAGCAGGTTACATTACAGAAAATTATCCAAAGCTATTAAGCAATCCTTATCAAGCCTGGATTGACACATATTCATCGCCTGAATATCAACAAGCGGCACAAGAAACGGTTGATTTTCTTACCACACTTTGTGAACCACTTAATGATGCCCAATTCGCTCATATCCAACAAATTTTTACTACGGCTACCCGAATGGAAATCGGATTTTGGCAAATGGGATTGGATTTATCATAAAAATAAAGGCGTGAAATGAAATCTATTTATTTATCAAAAATTCGTGAGCAAAACCCGCTTATTCATAACATAACCAACATTGTTGCGGCAAATTTTAGTGCCAATGGTTTACTTGCATTAGGTGCATCACCATTGATGTCAGCCAACATAGAGGAAATGGTTGAAGTGCCCAAAATCAGCCAAGCATTGGTAATCAATATCGGCACGCTTATCGGTAAAGAACGAGAGGCTATGTTATTAGCAGGTAAAACCGCTAATTCAATAGGCATTCCTGTCGTGCTTGATCCTGTAGGAG
>CAKVVS010000388.1:0-652 GCA_934834395.1 Parahaemophilus parainfluenzae
GGTTTGGATATTCCAGAAGTCTCTCTTGTCGCCATTTTAGATGCGGATAAAGAAGGTTTCTTGCGTTCTGAGCGTTCCTTAATCCAAACCATCGGTCGTGCCGCTCGAAACTTGAATGGTAAAGCGATTTTGTATGCTGATAGCATCACTAAATCTATGGAAAAAGCCATTACCGAAACGAATCGCCGTCGTGAAAAACAAATGAAATACAATGAAGAGCACGGCATTGTTCCACAGGCATTGAATAAGAAAGTCGGAGAGTTGTTAGATATTGGTCAAGGTGCAAATCAAAAAGCAAAATCGAAACAGCGTGGAAAAACGGCAGCTGAGCCGACCGCACTTTATAATGCACCTAAATCAGCCAAAGAATTCCAACAACAAATTAAGAAATTGGAACAACAAATGTATAAATTTGCTCAAGATCTCGAATTTGAAAAAGCCGCCGCAGTACGCGATCAGCTTCATCAATTGAGAGAGCAGTTTATGATATCGGAATAAAGAAAAAGAGCGGTCAAATTGACCGCTCTTTTTTCATTTTATTGCACTAATAAGTAGAAGTTGTTTTTACCACGTAAGATATTGAGTGCAACAGCAGATGGTTTTTCATCTAGCGCTTTGCGTAAGTCTTGTGTACTTTCAATTGGCTGACGGT
>CAKVVS010000389.1:0-636 GCA_934834395.1 Parahaemophilus parainfluenzae
ATTCTAAAGATATGAAAGCCTTTAAAGAAGCACGCATAGATCGTATTGAAAAAAATAGTGAAGATAACAAAATTAAAGCATTCGTATTCATTGAACTTGATAGCAAAAAATTGACTAAAAAGGAGATAGAAAGTTTATTTGATAAACGTGATGTTTACAAATCTTCTCAGGGAAATCCTGACTTACTTTTTGGAATAAGTCATGGTGAGCTTGTAAAACTTCAGAATAAAGATGAGATCTTAATTAAAGGAAGGCTCTCTAAACCATTAAAAACAAATTTTATTGAGTATAAGAATACAAGAGGCTTTGATAAAGGGCCTGATGCACCATCTCCTGAATTATTAGCTGCTTTTAGTATTGGTGCGATTGTAATGATTCCATTAGCAATTATTACATTACCATTTCAAGCTATAGATTCTTTATCTAAATAATTGCATTTATAAACTTAATTTTATCGAATAATTTCTTCGTATTATCTTCTGCCAAATCTCCCCTACCCCTCTTTGCTAAAGAGGGGATTGAAATGAGATAAAATTTGATATTAGCGTTAATAATTTAGTACCGCTAAAATGAAAGTGACAAAATTGTTGCCGATTAACTAAAGATTTCCCCCTCTTTAGCAAAGAGGGGTAGGGG
>CAKVVS010000390.1:0-634 GCA_934834395.1 Parahaemophilus parainfluenzae
GCGCACAAGGCCATGATGTGGTTATAGTGGAAGTTGGCGGAACAGTGGGTGATATTGAATCACTTCCATTCTTAGAAGCACTTCGTCAACTTGCCGTACAAGTGGGCCGTGAGAATACTCTCTTTATGCACTTAACGTTAGTGCCATATATCCCAACAGCGGGCGAAGTGAAAACCAAGCCAACTCAACATTCTGTAAAAGAATTACTTTCAATTGGTATTCAACCGGATGTGCTTATCTGCCGCTCAGATCGCATGATTCCACCAAACGAGCGTGCAAAAATCGCCTTATTCTGTAACGTACCAGAACGTGCGGTCATCTCATTAAAAGATGTAAATTCAATCTACCAAATTCCGGCATTATTGAAATCACAAGGTTTAGATGAATTCATCTGCCAACGTTTCCACTTAGACTGCCCAGAAGCTGATCTTTCTGAATGGGAACAAGTGCTTTATCAAGAAGCCAACCCTGTGGGCGATGTGACCATCGGTATGGTAGGTAAATATACTGAATTACCGGATGCGTATAAATCAGTGAATGAAGCCTTAAAACACGCTGGCTTAAAAAACCGTTTAAGCGTGCATATCAAATACATTGATTCTCAAGATGTTGAAAACAAAGGTACTGACGTATT
>CAKVVS010000391.1:0-630 GCA_934834395.1 Parahaemophilus parainfluenzae
GGGTAATAGCAATCTGCTCCCTCCTCACAGAATCCATCTTTTTCTACTAGAACAGAATAGATAGCTTTTAAAAATTCTCCCTCATAATATACATTGTCAATATACCCACTTATAGTAAGTTCTATTTTATCATTTTCACGCACAACTTCTTTAAGAATAGGTGTATAGAAATCTCCTATAGGAATGTACTTAGGAATGGTGTTATTTAGGGTGAACATTAGTTACTCCTTTAGTATCTTTATCAATATAATAACGAAATTTTTTCACTACCAATAGTGAAATGACACCTTTCCCAAGGCTGATAATAAAATAAAAGTGCGGTTAAAAACACACTGATTTTTAACCGCACTTTTTTATCTTAATCGTGTTATTAGCCCACTACTTCAGGCAATATACCTAATTTAATTAGGAATGGGATACTCACGATAATAATCCCTAGAATTGAGACAAAGAGTAGGACCCCTGAACCACCCGGCACACGATAAGGTAAGTTTGGATGTTGATGGCGAGCTTTCCAAACCAATGCTGCTGGCAATACCACTGCATAGAAAGCAAACATTTGTCCTGCATAACCTAATGCAAGGATGAAACCTTCTGGATAGAAGAATGCAAAGAGCAATGGCGGAAGGA
>CAKVVS010000392.1:0-609 GCA_934834395.1 Parahaemophilus parainfluenzae
CTTATTCACAGTTAAAATTGACGCATTTTTCAAACAAACAAGTGAATGTCTCTGTTTTTGAACATGAAAATTGGGAAACCCTTCTTCAAGAGAATAAGACATCAGAATGTGAATTGAGACAGATTAGCTACCAAATAGAAATATTTAAGTAGCAGAATTATGTAGTAAAAGTGCGAGTTTTTACCGCACTTTTATTAGGAAAAATTATTGTTTTTCTGGGAATAAATAATTTCAAGTGTAGACGATAACTAAAATTTTTGAAACGGAATAGAAGTTCTATTTAATAGTTTGGATAAAATACTTAACGATTAGAATAAAGAATGGTGCCCGAAGCCAGACTTGAACTGGCACGCCTCGAAAGGCGAGGGATTTTAAATCCCTTGTGTACATCATTTAAGTTTGAAAACTATTTGTTAAGTTTGAAAACTATTTGTTAAGTTTGAAAACTATTTGTTTAGACCAATTCCGTGTACCTAGCCAATACACCATGATCTACCCACTAACGCTCTGTGGATAGGTTAGATCTTACACAAAAATACTAGTTTGTAAAGCCTGAATGTACTAATTTTAAAAATATTTTTATAAGGATGAATAAGCTGAGAATGAGCG
>CAKVVS010000393.1:0-611 GCA_934834395.1 Parahaemophilus parainfluenzae
CTCGAGATGGGTTTGCTTTCCCCCATTCACGAATCGCTTGAATGGACATTTTTTCTTTTGGAATTTCACCATCTTCTACTAACAAACGACCAACCGCTTGATATTTATAACCATTTTGTCCCGCATAGGCTAAATAATTTAAATTGCCATCACCGTAATCAACGTAGCCACTCCCCTGCACGCCTAATAGGAAGTTATCCATCATTGAATCACTATAAGCGAGCTCTAAGCCTTGTCCTGCCAATGCACCATTATAAATTTCTGCACGACTATAACGTTTATAGCTTGGCATCGCATAAATTGGATGTTGATATTGACCTTGTGCAGTACGGCGTGCATGAATCACCGGCGAATAATAACCTGTCATCAATACGTTTTGATAACCATCAAAACCTTTCATAATCTGAGGATTAATGCCGTATTGTGCTAATTCATTTACATTGGCTCCTGCAAGCACCCAGTTAGTGATTTTGCCATAATTCGCCGCAAAGCGATTTGTTAATGAATTTGAATAATCACGAACATTCGTCAACTGCGTTAAAAAATCACCTTGATTAACGACCGCCCCTTTGTTCTCCACGGAAGCCACTGGACTTAAAATAGCTTGTTGA
>CAKVVS010000394.1:0-234 GCA_934834395.1 Parahaemophilus parainfluenzae
TTCGCCCGTGTTTTTATCTGTCCAGCTTTCACTTGTTGCCACGCTGATATTTGCTACCGCTTCGCCATTTGGCATCGTGCGGATTTCAGGATCATTACCTAAATTACCCACGATGATTACTTTATTAATACCTGCCATAGAATCCTCTATATTTTAGAAATAAGATGAAAAATTTTGGCTATTTTGCCTTAAAAGAAACAAAAGATCCATAAAAATTAACTGGATATTTGCACA
>CAKVVS010000394.1:244-589 GCA_934834395.1 Parahaemophilus parainfluenzae
ATATTGAAATATGCGATAATGGTCGCAATTTTTGAATTTATTTTCTTAAGGCAATCGCTTTTTTTATGGATACTATCGACATTCGTGGTGCTAGAACCCACAACCTCAAAAACATCAATTTAACCATTCCGCGCGATAAATTAATTGTGATAACAGGCTTGTCCGGTTCGGGCAAATCTTCTTTAGCATTTGATACGCTTTATGCGGAAGGGCAGCGCCGTTATGTGGAATCGCTCTCTGCTTATGCGCGTCAGTTCCTTTCTTTGATGGAGAAACCAGATGTGGATTCGATTGAGGGCTTGTCGCCGGCGATTTCTATTGAGCAAAAATCCACTTCTCATAACC
>CAKVVS010000395.1:0-588 GCA_934834395.1 Parahaemophilus parainfluenzae
GCTGTAAGCAAACCCCTGCAGCCACCTTCGGGTGGCTGTGTGTTGAAACAGCAATCCACTGTATGCTAGCTTGTTCACGCTCTGCAGCCACCTTCGGGTGGCTGTGTGTTGAAACAGGGGCTAATATAGAACACAAGTTTCAAGAACAAGCAGCCACCTTCGGGTGGCTGTGTGTTGAAACTATTTAGGGTCTAGTCAAAATGTCGCCCCTGACAGCAGCCACCTTCGGGTGGCTGTGTGTTGAAACTTAGAGCTTGAGATACAGAAAATTAAGAATGGAGGCAGCCACCTTCGGGTGGCTGTGTGTTGAAACACTAAATCAGATAAATTAACTTCTGGGGATGTTTGCAGCCACCTTCGGGTGGCTGTGTGTTGAAACTTGAAAATTAAATGGATCGAGAGCGGCTCTAGCTGGGCAGCCACCTTCGGGTGGCTGTGTGTTGAAACTGTAACCACAAAAATTTTTGTCCGGAAGCTTAAAACGCAGCCACCTTCGGGTGGCTGTGTGTTGAAACAAAGTTGCGGTCATCAAGAAACTGCGCATAAACCGCAGCCACCTTCGGGTGGCTGTGTGTTGAAACAACATCT
>CAKVVS010000396.1:0-584 GCA_934834395.1 Parahaemophilus parainfluenzae
TATTTTGGCTTTCTTGCAAAAACAACTAATCAACATATTCTGTTATAACACGAGGCGTTAATTTTGTAATCAATTCATAGCTTAAAATACCACTGTATTTAGCTACCGTTTCAATTGGTAATTCCTTACCCCATAAAATCACTTCATCACCTACTTTATCTTGGCTATCTTCGCCTAAGTCTACCGTTAGCATATCCATTGAGACGCGACCGACAATAGGAACAATACGACCATTTAGATAAACTGGCGTACCTTCTGGCACATCACGCGGATATCCATCACCGTATCCAATAGCGACAACACCAATTTTGGTATCTTTCGGACTGGTCCAAATGCCACCATAGCCAACAGGTTCACCTTTTTTATGTTCGCGCACCGCAAGCAATGAAGAAGTTAAGTTCATCACGGGAGTTAAACCAAATTCTGCACCGACAGTATCCGTTGGTGAAATGCCGTACATAATAATCCCTGGTCGAATGCAATCTAAATGTGCCTCTGGCCAGAATAGAATCCCGCCGGATGCGGCAATGGTTCTTTCTCCAGCTTTATCTTTTGTCGCTTGAAGGAAACGATCGAGCTGAACT
>CAKVVS010000397.1:0-583 GCA_934834395.1 Parahaemophilus parainfluenzae
ATCAACAAGTGCCCACACAGATTGTCTGATATATTGTTAAAGAGCAAAAAATAACGACGCACCGGTTTTTCTTAAGATTCACAACAGCGCGTCGTTGTGTGGGGCGTATTATAGGCATTTCAGACTCCTTTGCAAGATCTTTTTGTAAAAAAATGTAAATTTTTTTGCTATTTGCTTACAAACGCACCAACGTGACGAGAAAAAATCATTTTAAAACGGTAATTCCATCAAATCCCCAGAGAGCCAACGCTTGTTCTAATTGGTGTTTATTCTCTACATCCTGCGTACAAAAAACCTGATTTTTCATCTCTAATTTTGACCGCACTTCTAATTTATCAAGTAAGAACTGCAACCGCTTGGCAATAGCGAATCCTGGATCCATAAAATTCTTCGCTTGAGGTAAGCAAATTTGAATTTCATCTTTAATTAAAGGGAAATGGGTACAGCCTAAACAAATCGTATCTAAATTCTCTATTAATGCCCAGGGACTTAATTCATTTTTCAATGCAATCAAATCAACCGATTTCCCTTGGATTTTATGCTCCGCGATTTCAACCAATTTAGTGGAGCCTAATCGTTCAAC
>CAKVVS010000398.1:0-571 GCA_934834395.1 Parahaemophilus parainfluenzae
ACATCACACATTCTTTCAGTATTTTATTCTAGGTTGATACTCAAGCCTAACCCTCTCAACTCGTGTAACAATACGTTCAAGGATTCCGGAATACCAGGTTGCGGCATCGGTTCACCTTTCACAATTGCTTCATAAGCCTTCGAACGTCCTACTACGTCATCAGACTTAATAGTCAGAATTTCCTGTAGGATATGAGCAGCGCCAAAGCCTTCAAGTGCCCAAACCTCCATTTCTCCGAAACGCTGACCACCGAATTGTGCTTTACCACCAAGAGGTTGCTGAGTAATCAATGAGTACGGGCCAATAGAACGAGCATGCATTTTGTCTTCAACCATGTGCCCTAACTTCAACATATAAGTCACACCTACGGTAGCTGCCTGGTCAAACTGCTCACCTGTACCGCCATCACAAAGATAAGTTTTACAGTAACGAGGCAATCCAGCTTTGTCTGTCCATTCGTCCAAATCTTCCATTGTAGCACCATCGAAAATAGGAGTTGCGAATTTCACGCCCAATGTCTTTCCGGCACGTCCAAGCACAGCTTCAAAAATCTGTCCGATGTTCATACGAG
>CAKVVS010000399.1:0-549 GCA_934834395.1 Parahaemophilus parainfluenzae
ATGCTAGGGCGTGCCCGTATTTTGGCTAAATATAATATTCCAATGATTGGTATTAACCGAGGCAACTTAGGCTTTTTGACCGATATTGACCCGAAAAATGCTTATGCACAGCTCGAAGCGTGTTTAGAACATGGTGAATTTTTTGTAGAAGAGCGTTTTTTATTGGAAGCTAAAATTGAACGAAACGGAGAAATTATCTCCAGTAGCAATGCCGTAAATGAGGCGGTGATTCATCCCGCTAAAATTGCGCACATGATTGATTTCCATGTTTATATCAATGATAAATTTGCCTTTTCTCAACGTTCAGATGGTTTGATTGTTTCCACACCAACAGGTTCAACGGCTTATTCGCTTTCCGCTGGCGGCCCGATTTTAACGCCAAATTTAAATGCAATTGCCCTTGTGCCAATGTTCCCGCACACACTTTCTTCTCGACCATTAGTAATTGATGGAGACAGTAAAATCTCAATTCGCTTTGCTGAACATAATACTTCACAGCTAGAGTTGGGCTGTGATAGTCAAATTGCGCTAGATTTTTCTCCTGATGAT
>CAKVVS010000400.1:0-539 GCA_934834395.1 Parahaemophilus parainfluenzae
GGCTATAACTGGAAAGATACGATTAGTGTGCGTATTGGTGTGAGCAACTTATTTGATAAACGTGTTTATCGCGAAAATAATGGAGCAAGCACTTACAATGAGCCTGGTCGAGCTTATTACGCAACAGTTAAATATTCATTTTAATTGAGCGTTTAGAAATGATAGAAAAAGTGCGGTCGATTTTGACCGCACTTTTTTATTGATTGAATTTGAAAAATGGTGAATTTCAGATAATAAAAAACCCTGCATAGGCAGGGTTCTTCACACAGATTCAAATTATTTTGTACCTGGGATTTTGAAACGGCTGTTAAAGCGTTCAACACGACCACCAGTATCAACGACACGTTGTTTACCAGTGTAGAATGGGTGGCAGCTACCGCACACATCAAGGTTGATGTCTTTGCCTAAAGTTGAACGAGTTTTGATCACGTTACCGCAAGAACAAGTTGCAGTGATCTCTTTATATTCTGGATGAATACCTTGTTTCATAGAAAACCTCAAATTGAAGCCACGCCGCTATAAATGCTTTCCACTTACAC
>CAKVVS010000401.1:0-538 GCA_934834395.1 Parahaemophilus parainfluenzae
GGTAGGGATATTGCGGATGCCGTATTCGGCAGCCATATCGCCATTTTCATCCACATCACACTTACCGATGATTACTTGTCCTTCAAACTCTGCTGCCAATTCTTCAATAATAGGAGCCACCATTTTGCAAGGGCCACACCAAGGAGCCCAAAAATCAACAACAACCGGCTTGCCTTCTGCAAGAACTTCCTTATAGTTGCTGTCTGTAATTTCTAAAGCCATTTCTTATAAGTATTAAGTTTATTATTAATATATATCTTCTCGTTTTTATTGCGCTACAAATATAATCAATTTATGCGGAATCCAAGTTCCGGACGCTCTTTTAAATATGTTATTAAATCTCTTCCCACCGAAAGTTTGATGGGGCGGGAAATCAGATCGACCGACATGTGGTTGGTATCGCTGTCATCCGTCACCTTAAAATAAAGTTCCGTATTGCCCGGAGACTCTTTCGTGAGGGTTGCCAGTTCAGTAACCAGAGCTGTATTCAATACCGACAAAGGAATAATAATCGTGATTTTCTGTACCAGTTCTTCTT
>CAKVVS010000402.1:0-532 GCA_934834395.1 Parahaemophilus parainfluenzae
GTCAAATTCAGCCACTTTTTCGAGCATTTTCTCTCTCCATTCATTAGCTTCATCAACCAAGTTCGCCGGAATTTCTTCTACGCTATAATCTGCACCCATTGTTTCATCGTGCCACAAAATAGCTTTCATTTTGATCAAATCAACAACTCCTTTGAAGCTCTCTTCAGCACCAATAGGAATTACCACAGGGCAAGCATTTGCGCCTAATACATCCTTCATCTGGCGAACAACTTCGAAAAAGTCAGCACCAGAACGGTCCATTTTATTAACGTAACCAATACGAGGCACATTGTATTTATCAGCCTGACGCCATACGGTTTCTGACTGAGGTTCAACACCACCAACCGCACAATAAGCTGCAACAGCTCCATCCAAGACACGTAAAGAACGTTCTACTTCAGCAGTAAAGTCAACGTGTCCCGGAGTGTCAATCAAGTTTATTTTATAAGTATTTCCCGCATATTTCCAACGAGTAGTAGTAGCAGCAGATGTAATAGTAATACCACGTTCCTGCTCCTGCTCCATCCAGTCC
>CAKVVS010000403.1:0-529 GCA_934834395.1 Parahaemophilus parainfluenzae
ATACAAGGATATTAAATGAAATTTAAATTTATAAAAAATAAAGATTTTGATTTTATTAGATCACTTATAAAAAACTGGGACGAATTTAGAGAAGATTCTAATTTGCTACTATTAAATTATCCACAAATAAAAGAAAAAGAATTTTGGGTGTTAGGTCATTTTGATGTAAGGGATAAATACTTTGCCCATTTATACAAGCTCCAAAATGGGAAATATTTTGAGGAATTTGAGCCATTAGAAGATAGAGGAGATGGCTATATTAACAGTCTAGGTCATTTCCTAAGAAAACGAACTTTTTAAGTTAGGGGAAAGTATGAAATTTGATAAGTTTTCGTTTGTGATTTCACAAGAGTAAGTGATGAACATTCAAACTGTTGCTTTAATTGCGTGGGTAGCATTTTTCGTCATCCCCGCTAACAATCAAAAAACGCTAGCATCATATATAAAAGCGATCATAGCTTTAATTGTAGGATTGTTAATATTTAAGGAGTATTAATATGCCATTAATAGGATTTGCTCGTGTAAGCAC
>CAKVVS010000404.1:0-528 GCA_934834395.1 Parahaemophilus parainfluenzae
ACTATCGATTGATGAAAATATTACCTAAAACTGAGTAATTTAATCGGGTAATAGGAAATGCTGAATAAAAAGATAAAAAAATACGGTCAAAAACCTATTGATTTTTGACCGCACTTTATTTGAAGAAGGGATTAACGTTTAAACATACCGCCTAAACCGCCAAGGCCACCTAAGCCACCTCCGCCCATTAAACCTTGCATGCCGCGCATCATTTTTGCCATGCCACCTTTGCGCATTTTCTTCATCATACGTTGCATTTCGTCAAATTGTTTTAGCAACTTATTTACATCTTGAACTTGTGTGCCAGAACCTAATGCAATACGACGACGGCGAGATCCTTTGATAATATCTGGATTGGCACGTTCTTTTAAGGTCATAGAATTAATGATGGCTTCCATTTTGATGAACATTTTGTCATCCACTTGATTTTTGACATGATCCGGTAAGTTTTTCGCACCCGGTAATTTTTCAAGCATCGACATCATGCCACCCATCTTTTTCATCTCACGGAGCTGTTCACGGACATCG
>CAKVVS010000405.1:0-522 GCA_934834395.1 Parahaemophilus parainfluenzae
GTGATCATGTGGTTATGATGAGTCGTCATGATTTCGAAAAGAAACTTAAGAAGGTTTTATAACAGACATTGGGGAGTCTATATAATGAGGTTCTTGTGTTAAGAAAATTAGTTTACTAGCAATATAAAAACTTTCTAGAGTCCCTAATTATCTTCTTTATAGCATTCTTTGACTTGCTTTCCTTTTTATGATTCTCAAAGGGAAGTTGCCTATTTTTAACAATTTTTGTGTTATAATTAACTGAATTACTTTTTTATGGAGAAATAAATTAATGGCTTTAACAGCAGGTATCGTTGGTTTGCCAAACGTTGGTAAATCAACTCTTTTCAATGCAATTACAAAAGCGGGTGCGGAAGCTGCTAACTATCCTTTCGCGACAATTGATCCAAACGTCGGAATGGTTGAGGTACCAGATGAGCGTTTGACGAAACTGACTGAACTTATTACCCCTAAAAAGACAGTTCCAACCACATTTGAGTTCACAGATATTGCGGGTATCGTAAAAGGAGCATCAAAGGGTGA
>CAKVVS010000406.1:0-507 GCA_934834395.1 Parahaemophilus parainfluenzae
GTGAAGAATGGAACCGCGTACGTGTGGGACCATTTGGTAGTCGAGATGCCGCAACAGCAGCACAAGATAAAGCAAAATCAGTGGCGAGTTGCGTTGTGATTGGAATGTAATTCAGAATTTAAAAGTGCGGTTAAAAATAACCGCACTTTTTTTATATTTTCACTTGCCAAAAAACGAAAAATCAATAAAATGAACGTTTATTCATTTTTGATATTCATCTTAAATGACCTTTCTCATATATAACCCTAAGAATTTAATTTTTTATTATGCGACAAGTAAAAGCCTCTAAAACGAAGCTTGATGTCAGTGAGCAGATCTTTGATGCAACAGATCGTCTTATGGCAAAAGAAGGATTACATCATCTTTCTATGCATAAGTTAGCTAAGGAAACAGGCATCGCAGCAGGTACTATTTATCTTTATTTTAAGAGTAAAGACGAGTTATTAGCACAATTTACTCGTCGAGTGTTCAATAAGTTTGTTGTGGCGATTGAAGAAGGTTTTGATG
>CAKVVS010000407.1:0-505 GCA_934834395.1 Parahaemophilus parainfluenzae
GTATCCAGCAATCGTGATGCTCGAAACCATGCCACAATTACAAAAAGGCGAAATTTTAGAGCTCTTAAGTGACTGCGCCCAATCTATCAACAACATTCCTGTTGATACTAAAAACCACGGTTACACACTATTAAGCGTAGAACAAGATGGCACCAAATTACGCTATTTGATTCAACGTTAATGTAAAAAAGTGCGGTCAATTTTGACCGCACTTTTTTTATAAAATTTTGGTATGCTATGCTAAATACAAACACATCTTAATAATTAATTTTTAAGCTAAGTGATTTTACTTTTAAAGTGATAAGTCAATTTATTAAAAAGCCTTCATTATTAACTATTTTATCTACAAGATACGTCACACTCTCATCATCTTGTCTATCAAACTCATAAATGAAGTTATATAAAAAATTACTTAATGGGTAATTATATTTATATACCAATAGCGATAAATCATTTTGAATCTTGAATAAGCTATAAATGGGGCTACTATCTTGGGTATTTCTTA
>CAKVVS010000408.1:0-503 GCA_934834395.1 Parahaemophilus parainfluenzae
GCGCATAATCGCCCTGATGCAGGCGGACAACGTGCCCGTCGATAAGATCGAGGGCGGGGATGATTTGTGATGTTTGCATAGGTTTTCCTGTGTAATGTAATCAGTTCCCCTCTTTAGCAAAGAGGGGTTAGGGGAGATTTATTCGCTTCGCTCACACTCCGTGCTGTTGCTAAAGCAACGTTCAAACGCAAGCGTTTGTGGCAGAAGTCATTTTTAACCTTGTGTGAGATTAGACATCATAATCAAATCTCCCCCTGCCCCTCTTTTCTAAAGAGGGGGATCGTGCGTTATTTTAGATCTGTAGTCTATTTCACCTTCTCCACAAAATTCCTCAACAACAACGCACCATTTTTACCCGATCGTTCCGGGTGGAACTGTACGCCGTAGAAATTTTTATTCGCGATGGCGGCGGAGAAGTCCACACCGTAATGGCTTGTCGCAATGGTGTTTTCGTTGGGTTGCACGGCGTAGCTGTGCACAAAGTAAAAATGGCTGTCCTGTTC